>NZ_BMXO01000010.1:0-147213 GCF_014651795.1 Vreelandella hamiltonii
CTAGAAGTACGAGGTTTTTCGCGATGTTCGATAAATGCAAATTGCCGGGCCACTGGCCCGGCAAACGAAGGTGCTGCGTCAACCGCCGCTGTTGCCCATGCCAAAGATCACGAAGGCCGCCACCACCAGGCCCAGGCCAATGATCACCACGGGCAGCAGCTTGTGCATGCCGCTGGGGGGCTTTTTGGCTTCCGGCTGTTTATGGGGCGCCGCCTTGTCGAAATCTTCGGGCAACCGCTGGTTCAGTACGTGCTCTTTCTCTTCTTCCGGGGTCTTGCTCTCTCTGGTATCCATACGCCACCTCTTCCTGACCGGTTAGATGAAACAGCGCGGCGCTCACTCCGTCGCCCCAAGCGTTACAAGGTTACGACATCGAACGCCACATCGGGGTTCACATCGGCATCGTAGTCCACATCGTCACGTTCGAAGCCAAACAGCTTCAGGAACTCATGCTTGTAACCAGCATAGTCGGTAATGTCGAACAGGTTCTCGGTGGTGACGTTTGGCCACAGGTCCTGACAGGCTTTTTGAACGTCGTCACGCAGCTCCCAGTCGTCCAGACGCAGACGGCCCTGCTCGTCGGTGGCCATCTCACCGGGCTGACCTGAGTAGAGGCGCTCGCCGAACAGACGGTTCAACTGGTCGATGGTGCCTTCGTGCAGGCCCTGCTCTTTCATGATGCGGTACACCATGGCGATGTACAGCGGCATCACCGGAATCGCCGCGCTGGCCTGGGTAACGACGGATTTCAGCACCGCTACGTTGGCACCGCCGCCGCTCTCTTGCAGCTTGGCATCGATGGCCGCCGCTGCGCGGTCCAGGTCTTCCTTGGCTTTCCCCAGGGCACCGTGCCAGTAGATCGGCCAGGTGATTTCGGTGCCGATATAGCTGAACGCCACGCTGCGGGCACCTTTGGCCAGCACGCCTGCGTCTGCCAGAGCGCTCATCCACAGCTCCCAGTCTTCGCCGCCCATCACGGTGATGGTGTCGTCGATCTCTTGCTGCGTCGCCGGCTCCACCTCGGCTTCGATGATCACGTCCTTGTTGGTATCGATGGCCGTGGCGCGGTAGGTCTCACCGATGGGCTTCAGGCTGGAGCGCTTGAGCTCGCCGGTATCGGGCATCTTGCGCACCGGCGAGGCCAGTGAGTAAACCACCAGGTCGATCTCGCCCATGTCCTGCTTGATCAGCTCGATGGCTTTCTCGCGAGCTTCATGGGAGAACGCATCGCCGTTGATGGACTTGCTGTACAGCCCTTCCTGCTTGGCAAACTTGTCGAAGGCCGCGCTGTTGTACCAGCCCGCCGTGCCGGGCTTCTTCTCGCTGCCGGGCTTTTCGAAGAACACGCCCAGGGTATCGGCACCGTAGCCGAAGGCCGCCGTGATACGCGCCGCCAGGCCGTAGCCGCTGGAAGCCCCGATCACCAGCACTTTCTTCGGGCCCTGGTGCTTGTCCAAACCACGGGCGCGGGTCGCTTCGATCTGTTCGAGAACGTTCTGTTCGCAGCCTTTAGGGTGAGTAGTGGTGCAGATAAAGCCCCGAACTTTCGGTTTAATGATCACATTGGACCCCTTCATCGGATGAGTATCATCGGAGCACCCTCGTGCTCACTTGCCAGTAGGCGCTATTCTAGCGGGCCAGGCGCGCCCTGTCCGCTCTTGAGGTTATGGGGGATTCACGGCAGGATAGCGCCCTGCCCACTTCCTGCCGATGAGAACCGTGATGAATGCACAGCAGCTAGTCGATGAACGCGGCGACCTCTGGTTGGCGCTCGCCCCGCTTTGGCTGGACCGCGAACCCACCGAGCGCGACTACGCCCGCATGATCGAGGTCATCGAACAGCACGGGCTACCGCTCAAGGAGCTCGAGTGGGTGTTCCGTATCGAGCTGGCCCCGGTGCTGTCACGCCATCAGCTGTCGGTGGCCAGCGAGTGGCGCAAGTTCGATGACTACAAGCTGATGAAGCAGCTGGTCAATCACAACCTGCGCCTGAAGGGTTGGCGGCGCAAAACCTGGGCGCTGTTTTCGGGCTTGACCACCATGATGGTACGCCACCGTTGGAACGACCTGATGCAGCGACTGATGGTCAGCCGGGGCGAGCTCTAGCCCCTTCACGCCTTGTCCAGCGCCGCCTCCACGGCCAGGCGCAGGCGTGGGCCATGGTCTCGTGGGCCAAAACGCGCCAGCACTTGCCCGTCTCTGGCGACCAGAAACTTGGTGAAGTTCCACTTGATGGCCCGCGTGCCCAGCACGCCTGGCGCTCCCTGCTTGAGCAGCGTAAAGAGCGGATGCGCGTTGCCCCCGTTGACGTTCACCTTCTCCATGAGCGGAAAGCTGACCCCGAACTGCTGCTCCCCGAAGGTGCAGAATGCTTCGGCGCTTTCGGGCGACTGCCGCCCAAACTGGTTGCAGGGAAAGCCCAGCACGGTAAAGCCACGGTCACGGTAGCGTTGGTAAAGGCTCTCCAGCTCCTTGAGCTGGGGCGTAAAGCCACACTGGCTGGCGACGTTGACCACCAACAGCACCTGGCCGCGCAGCGCACGCAGGTTGAAGGGCTGGCCCTGATGGGTGTAGCAATCCTGTTCGTAAATGCTCATCACACACCCTCTTGCTATCGTCTGACGCTACCTTGCCACGAGGCGGCCTGCCAGCACCAGCCCGGCGGCTCACGCCTGCGCGAATTTTCCACCATGGCTGCTTATAGCAGTGGCCCCGCCACGACCCTCAGCGCCAGCGCGATCAGCAGCACACCGGTAACACGGTTGACCCAGTGGGCGTGGCGCTGCAGCCAGGGCAACACTCGCGAGTGCGATAGCCCCACGGCCACCAGCACGTACCAGCCGCCATCGATGACCATCGCCGTAGCCACGATGATGCCCTTGGCCAACGGGCTCATATCCGGCGTCACGAACTGACTGAGCAGGGCCACGAAAAAGATGATCAGCTTGGGATTGCCCAGAGCCACCAGCACCGCTTCTCGGGCCGCCTGGCCTGGCGTGGTGACCACCGCATTGGCTGCCAGCGAGCTGGCGCGCCCGGCCCGCAAGGCTTTGATCCCCAGCCACGCCAGGTAGGCGGCCCCACCCCAGGTGATCAGCTGAAAAACCTCGGGGTGGCGTACCACCAGCGCGCCCAGCCCCAGCACGGTCAACAGGGCATAAAAACCCACGCCCAGGGCATGGAACACCGCCGCGGTCACGCCGGGCAGCCGCCCGCCCCCCAAAGTGTGGCGCAGTACCAGCGCAAGGCTTGGCCCCGGGGACATGGCCCCCATGGCACAGATGGCGGCCAGCGATAACCAGAGCGTCAGCGGCATGCGTTTCTCCATGAGTCCAGCGGTTGATCAGCGCACCAGTATACGCCAGCTCAAGCGCAGTCGGGTGGCTGCCTGGGCTGCGCGTCGTGGAATCCTTCCCCGGCCTTGAATACGGCCTTAAATAACGCTGTTAGCATGGTACGCTGTTGGGTAAAATTTTCCTTTTTCAGAACGTTCGGCAACGCCGATCAATGACGCCTGCCGTGCAGGCAGTTCATGGTTAATAAAGGACTTCAATATGGGTAGGGCGTTTCAGAACCGTAAGGAATCCATGGCCAAGACGGCCGCTGCGAAAACCAAGGTGTACAGCAAGTACGGGCGTGAAATCTACGTCTGCGCCAAAGCAGGGGGCACCGACCCCAATGGCAACCTTGCGCTGCGCGGCCTGATGGAGCGTGCCAAGAAAGATCAGGTGCCATCCCACGTCATCGACAAGGCCCTCGACAAGGCCAGCGGTGCCGGAGGCGAGGACTTCTCGCCCGCTCGTTACGAGGGCTTCGGCCCCGGCAATGCCATGGTCATCGTCGACTGCCTCACCGACAACCCCAACCGCACCTTTGGCGATGTGCGCGGCTGCTTTACCAAGACCAAGAGCAAGATCGGCACGCCGGGCAGTGTGAGCCACATGTTCGATCACTGCGCGATCTTCTCGTTTACCGGTGGCGATGAAGAAGCCGTGCTGGAAGCGTTGATGGAAGCCGACGTGGACGTCACCGACATCGAGCAGGAAGACGGTCGTATCACGGTATTTGCTCCGAACACCGATTACGCCAAGGCCAAGCAGGCACTGCTGGACGCCTTTGGCGAGATCGACTTCGAAGTGGATGAAATCCAGTTCCTGCCACAGAACACCACGCCGGTGGAAGGTGACGACGCCGCCATGTTCGAAAAGCTGCTGAACATGCTCAACGAGCTGGACGACGTGCAGAACGTCTTCCACAGCGCCGAACTGCCGGAAGAGAACGCCTGAGCGGCTAGCCCTTCAGCGCATCACCAGGAACGAAAATCCACCCTTCGGCCGTCGGCATCTCCGCTGGCGGCCAGGCAACCTGCTGGGGCGCATGCTCCAGTGCCCAGGCCAGCAACGCACACTGCCATGCATCGTGCATGTCCTGCTGGCGGGGGGTGGGCTGGTGCAGCACCGCCTGCCATTGGGCCGGGATCACGCAGCGCTGGCGCAAAGCGGCAAAGCCCTCGGAGCGTTTGGCGGGGGATGGATACCCCTCCACGACAGTCAGCTCCCCCTGCTCGCTCTGCCACTGACCGCACGCCACGCTATGCGGCGCAAAGCGCGCCAGCACGTGCATGCCTTTGGTGGCCTGGCTGCCAATCATGTCCTTGATGGGCGACAGCGGCGTGACGCCACGTTCGAACAGCCAACGCTCGGTGTGTCGGTAAAGATAGGGATTTTCCTGAGAGCGGCCCAGTGCCGCGACGGCTTCCCCTCTGGCCAGGGCCAGCAGTGCCTGCGGCAGCGCCAGCGGTGTATCCACCGCCATGAAGACCCGTTCACCACCGTCCGCCACGTGCTGGCAGAGCCCCAACAGGCGGGCGACCAGATCACCAGGCGAGGCGGCGTCATTGAGCGTCTCGCGCAGATTGCCCCGCCAGGGCGCTCCTACCAGGGTCAGTGACGCATCCAGTACCACCAGCGCATCTCGGCTGGCCGGGTTATGGTCGCAATTCCAGCCGCCCACGTCCCAGCCGATGTAGAGCCTCTCGCCCTGCGCCTTCATGTCCGCCCCGCGCCCTGGGCATCCATCAGCATCTCAGGGGGCAGTAGCGCGGGACGAATACCGGCATCGCTCAGAATCGCCTTGCCGCGTACCGTCAAATCGGTCACGAACAGGAACTGCTGACGCGGGTCGACGGGATAAGCACGGATGCGATAGTGCGTTCCCCAGGGTTTCTCCTCGGCCACGACGATGATGGGCTTGTCGAACGTCAGGTAGGCGCTGGTCAACGCCACGTCGCGCAGCGCCTGGCGCACCCAGCCGCCTTCGTGCTCGGGGTGCAGGTAGAAGCTGGCCACACACTGGAGGCTGGCGCCGCCATTGTTGGCGTTGTAGATGGCCGAACCCCAAAGCTTCAAGTGCGGCACGGCCACCAGATCATCGTCCGGCGTTTGAATCTCTACCGTACGCATCCCCACATGCTTGACCTCTCCGTAGGTGCCTTCGATATTGACCCAGTCTCCGGGCCGATAGGGCAGCTCGACGGCAGAGACCACGCCCGCAATCAGGCTGCTGACATACTCCTTCAGGGCAAAACCGATGGCCAGGCCTATGGCCCCCAACAGCGTCACCATGTTGCGTAAAGAGGGCTCGATGACGATGGGCACCGCAATGGCCAAGGCCGTGATCAGGATCAGCAGACGCGTCAGCGGCACCAGCGCAAAGACTCGAAACCTGATCGGGCCATGCAACCGATTGGCCAGCCAGTTGAGCCCCCGCTGGCTGGCAATGATCAGCACGATGGCACCTGCCAGCAGCAGCCCCAGCGTGATGAAGGCTTCGCTGTCCAGCTCGTTAAACAGGCGGGCATACTGTTCGTGATCGTCCATGGGGGCTCCTAAAGCGGGTCTACCAGGTAGTGTCTCGATTCCAGCAGTTGCCGAACGCTGGCGTAGCTCAAGGGTGCCACCTGCCACCGCCCCTGATGGCAGTGCAGCATGCCGCGACTGGCCAGCGCGAACCGAACGCTCACTATCTCGTGTTCCGAGAAAGGCAGCACGTGGGCCAACGCCTGATCCTCCAGCCCCCCATGGATCAACAGGGTGTGCAGCAGCAGGGTGGCCAGATCGCCGGTGTCAGCGGGGAGCTCCGCATCCGCCAGCGTATCCAGCAGCCATAGCGATGTTTCGCCATGATCGGAACGGTTGCCCGTGTGAGCGCGGGCGTCCTCGGCCGGTTCACGCAGGCGCTCACGCCAATAGTGCCAGGCAATTCCCAGGTGGCCGCGACTATGGGCCGCCAACTGCTGGAGCTCCTTGAACACGCCCTTTTGTTTGGGGGAGTCCTCCAGCACGGGCTGTCGTGTACGGGTGCTGTAAACGGGCGGGCACTGGCCTGCAGCCTGGGAAAAATAGTCCGCCAGCTGTGCGCCTTCTAGCCCTTGCAGCGTCAACACGGGAACCCCTTCCAGCCCGACGGCCTGCTTCAGAAAGGCGTAGCTCCAGCTATCACACCCCAACACGCCCTGCCCCAGCCGCCCGCTCTGGGCACGCTCCACCAGCGCGCGCACGCCCTGCAAACCGTAGGCATGACGCAGGAAATGCCGCTCCAACGCCGGAATGGCCCAGCGCTTTGCCGGGGCAGCCGCCGTTACCCACGCCAGCTCTCCAGCCATGCGCTCGGCAAAGGTAGGCACCTCCAGGCACTCGATGCCGTGCTGTCCCGCCCAGTGGCCAACGATATCCGCATGCCCACCGTGGGGAGGCGACACGAACAGCACCAGCGGTGCCTCTTGATAGGCGGCCAGCGCCCGATGCAAGCTCATCGCGGCAGGCGTCCAATCCACCGGAGGCGCCCAGTGGGCGAGTTTCACTTCCGGCAAGGCGCGCAGCTCGCTCTCCAGTGCCGCCTGACGCCTGTCGGCACGGTTTCCCAGCATCCAGGCAGTGGCCACGCGCCAACTGCGCTTCCACTGGCTGGCCTGGGTATGCTGCGGTGTTTGAAAGGCTTCCAGTTCCACTACTTCCCACGGAGCTGGCGCTGCATTCGTCGGGCCTTGATCCATATCGCGCCTCGCGCCGGTAAAGTAGATCAAGATTAGCATGCCCCACGTACGACCACGCAGATAGCCGAACTTATCGTCTAGAATAAAGTCGTTAGGATAAGGCCAATACATTGATGAGCGATGCGCAGGAGGCAACGATGAGCGTGGTTGACGTCACCAGGGAAGAGCTACACGAGAAGCTTGCGAAGTGCATTGCTGGGGAGCGAGTGCTGATCGAACAGGAAGGTAATCGGTTCAGCGCGCGCATACAGCACGTGGGAATGACGGGGGTCAAAGTGATCCCGGAAACCATCATCAAGAACAGTACCGGCGACCCCGGTGACATGAACGGTGTTACCGTGCCCTACGATGATATCTGGGAGCTGGAGGTCAAGGGCGTGGTGTTCAGCCGCAAGGCTTAGTGAGCCCGTCAAGCGCCATTCCCTTTTCGCAGGGCAGGCAACAACAGCGCCCGCCACCAACGCCCGCCATCATGGCGGGCGTTGTGCATATAGCTATCTGCTACGGGCTCGATCTGCTCGGGTTCGATCACTTTACCTTCGATCAAACGGTCACCCGATCAATAGCTGAGGCAGATTTTACCGAAGTGCTTGCCAGACTCCTGATGACGAAACGCGTCCGCGATATCGGCCAGCGCAAACTCCCGGTCGATCACCGGCTTCAGATTGGCCGCCTCGATGGCCTTGATCATCTCCATCTGATGACGGCGGCTGCCCACGATCAGCCCCTGCAAACGTGCCTGCTTGGCCATCAGCTTTGCCGTGGGCACCTCGCCTTCACGGCCGGTCAGCACGCCGATCAGCGAAATGTGCCCGCCGATTTTCACTGCGTCTATGGATTGCGGCAAGGTGCCCGGCCCACCGACTTCCACTACGTGATCGACCCCTTCACCGTGGGTCAACTCTAGCACACGCTTGCCCCACTCAGGCGTGTCACGGTAGTTGATGGTGTGCTCGGCGCCCAGTTCACGCAGGCGCTCCAGCTTGGCATCGGACGACGAGGTAGCGATGACCCGGGCGCCCATCAGCCTGGCAAACTGCAGAGCAAAGATGGAGACGCCCCCGGTGCCCAGCACCAGCACGCTATCGCCCGCTTTCAGCCCGCCGTCTACCACCAGTGAACGCCAGGCGGTCAACCCCGCCGTGGTCAGCGTAGCGGACTCGGCATGGCTGTAGCCCTTCGGCTGGTGGGTGAACCAGTTGGCCGGGCGCACCACCTGCTCACGGGCATAGCCATCGACGCCGTCGCCGGGTGTGGTGGCAAAATCGCCTACCCGAGCGGGGCCTTCCAGCCAATCGGGGAAAAACGTCGAGACCACTGCATCACCGACGGCAAACTCCTCTACTCCCTCGCCCACGGCCTCCACGACCCCGGCCCCATCCGACATGGGGATACGGCCATCAGCGGCAGGGATCATTCCCGCCACCACGGCATAGTCATGGAAGTTCAGCGAGCTGGCGTGCAGGCGCACCTTGATCTCGCCGGGGCCGGGCTCGCCGGGAGCAGCGAGGTCGACGACATCGAGGTGGTCCAGCCCACCGGGGGCACGTAGCTGTATGGCTTGCATCACTATCTCCTTTGCATGCGCCAGAAATAGGCGACCGGTCTAGTAATTGACTCTCTACGGCTACATGGGGGTCGCCTGTTCAGAATCAAGGTCATTGCCCAAAAAACCGCCCGACTGGCGCTGCCACAGGCCGGCGTAAATGCCGTTGCGGGCCAGCAGCTCCTGATGGGTGCCGCTTTCTACCAGGCGGCCTTCATCCACCACGATCAAGCGATCCAGCATGGCAATGGTCGAAAGCCGATGGGCAATGGCGATGACGGTCTTGCCTTCCATCAGGGCATCCAGCTGCTCCTGAATAGCGGCCTCCACTTCGGAGTCCAGCGCCGAGGTGGCTTCGTCCAGCACCAGAATAGGCGCATTCTTGAGCAGTACCCGAGCAATGGCGATGCGCTGACGCTGGCCCCCGGAGAGCTTGACGCCCCGCTCGCCCACATGGGCATCCAGGCCCCGGCGCCCCTGCGGGTCGACCAGATCATGAACGAACGTATCGGCATGGGCGCGGCACACCGCCTGCCATACATCGTCATCGCTGGCCTGCGGGCTGCCGTAACGAATGTTGTCGCGCAATGAGCGATGCAGCAGTGACGTGTCCTGGGTGACCATACCGATCTGGTGGCGCAGCGACGTTTGGGTGACCTCGGCAATGTTCTGGCCGTCGATCAGAATGCGCCCTCCCTGCAGATCGTAAAAACGCAGCAGCAGGTTCGCCAGGGTCGACTTACCCGCCCCGGAGCGGCCAATCAGGCCGATCTTCTCGCCGGGTCGAATGGTCAGGCTCAGCCCGTCGAACACGTGTCGGCTCTGCCCCTTGGCCTGGGCATACTGGAAGCGCAGGGCGTCGAAGACGATTTCGCCTTTGGGCACGCTCAGCGCCTTGGCGTTGGGGGCATCCTTGACCGTCGGCTGCTGGGCGATGGTGTTCATGCCATCCTGTACCGTACCGATATTCTCGAACAGCCCGGCGACCTCCCAGAGAATCCAGTCCGACATGAAGCGGATACGCATCACCAGCGCAATGGCAATGGCCAACACCCCCAGCGAGATCGCCTCCAGGAACCAGGCCGCAATGGCCATACCGGCGGTGCCGACCAGCAGCAGCGTATTGAGCAGCGTCAGGCAGACACTCATCACCGTGACCAGCCGCATCTGACGGTGTACGGTGATCATGAAGCCTTCCATGGCATCCTTGGCGTAGCGCTCTTCGCGCTGGGTGTCGGCAAACAGCTTGATGGTCTGAATGTTGCTATAACTATCGACGACCCGGCCGGTCATCTGCGCACGGGCATCCGCCTGGGCCATGGAAACGTCCCGCAGCCGGGGCACGAAGTAGCGCATGATGCCCAGATAGCCCACCAGCCAGGCACCCAGCGGCAGCAGCAGCCAGGGGTCTGCCCGCCCCAGTAGAATCGCCGCACCGGTAAAGTAGACGATGGCGTAGACCATCAGGTCCATGATCTTGGTGACGGTCTCCCGCACGGCCAGCGCCGTTTGCATCACTTTCTGCGACACGCGCCCGGCAAACTCGTCCTGATAGAACGCCAGACTCTGGCTCAGCATATGGCGATGCGAGAGCCAGCGGCCAATCATCGGGTAGTTGCCAAAAATACTCTGGTGGGTAATCAGCGACTGGCCCAGTACCAGCAGGGGCAGCCCGACCACCACCGCCAAGCCGACGCCCGCCAGCCACAGCCCGTGCTGCGCCCAGAAGTCGGCCCGCTCGACCCGGCCCAGCCAATCCACCAGCTCGCCCATGTAGCTGAAGAACATTACCTCGGCGGCGGACACCACGGCAGTCATCAGCGACATCAGCAGCAGCCAGGGCCAGACTGGCCGCGAAAAGTGCCAGATAAACGGCAGCAGCCCGTGGGGAGGCGTCGACACCTCACCTTCCGGGTAGGGGTTTACGCGGCGTTCAAAAAACTGGAACAGCGGCAACAGCAGGCGTGACAACATGGGAAGTCCTTGACGAAGAAGCCTTTGAAGAGAGCCGAATGGCGTCTGTCAGTGCGCTCGGCGGCGGCTCAACAGCCAGCGCGCCCAGAACGGCGCGAACACCATCAGGGTAATCATGCGCAGCAGGTGATGAAATGCCACGAAGACCGGGTCGATATCCAGGGCAACGGCCAGAATCGCCATTTCACCGATGCCGCCAGGGGCCAGCGCCAGCAGCGCCACATCTCGGCCCACCCCCACGGTACGATGAATGAGTTCGGCGAATACCGCCAGGGCCATCAGGGCCAGCAGGGTCGCCACGCCCGATTGCCACAGGTAGCGGCCCAACAACCTGCGGGTCATGCCCTGGAAACGCGAGCCAATGGCACTGCCCAGCACCCACAGCATCAGGTTCATACCCCACTCGGGCAGCGCCAGGCTGGCCATGTCCAGCCCCGACAGCAGGGCGGCCATGAGCAAGGGAGTCAGCAGAGCCGAGCTGGGGATGCGCAGCCAGCGGCCCAGCGGTATCAGCAGGGGAATGGTCAGCAGCATCCAGCCGTGTTCCAGCGACGAAGCGGCTGGCCCCAACGAGCCTTCGCCCCCTTCAAAGGCCCAGAACAGCGGTGGCAGGAAGAGAATGACCAGAATAATGCGCAGCGACTGGGCTACGGCGATGCGCTGAGGGTCACCACCACACTTTTCGCCCAGCAGGATCATCGCCGTCATCGCGCCGGGGGCGGCGCCAAACCAGGCGCTCACCGGGTCGAACCCGCAGCGCCGGTACCAGGCCGAGGCCACCGCGGTGGAGGCGGCCACCCCGAGCAGCAGCAGCGCCGCCGACAGCGGCCAGTCCAGCACACGATGTGCCAGCTCCGGCGTTACCTGGCTGCCCAGCACCAGCCCCATGACGGCCAGGAACACGTTGCGCAGCGGCTCGGGCACTGCGACGCTGGCGCCCTTGGCGGAGGCCAGCAGATTGGCCACCAGCGGGCCCAGCATCCAGGCCAGGGGAAGGTTCAGCAGTTGAAACAGCAGGCCGCCCAGGGCGCCGACACCCAGCGACACGGCCAGCGCTCTGGCACTTGCTGCACTGAAACGACTTCCCTTCACGCGCCCCTCCCTGAAACGTGACCTACTCAAGCACTGGCGACCGGCCGCCGACACCCGCGCATGTCGTTACTCTGCTAATGGATAGCCTAGTGTACACGATATCGGCGGCTAATCTTCGTCGTCATCGCCGCGCAGGCGCGCGAGGCGTTCGGCTTCCTCTTCCTTGGCGTCGTCAATGACTTCCATCAGCTCTGCCACGTTGGCAATGTGGCTGTCGAACTCGAAGTGGCCGGTCAGCTGGCTTTCGGGGTGCAGCTCGCCGGACTCATAGAGCGCCCACATCTCCTTGCCGTAGTGGGTGTCCAGCAGCTCCGGAGCAAAACGGCCAAAATAGGCGCGCATGTTGTTGACGTCGCGCTCGAGCATGGCGGCGGCGCTGTTGTTACCTGCGGCATCCACCGCCTGGGGCAGGTCGATGATGACCGGGCCGTCGGCATCCACCAGCACGTTGAACTCGGATAAATCGCCGTGGATGAGACCGGCACACAGCATACGCACCACGTCCTGGATCACTTTGGCGTGATAGCGCAGCGCCTGCTCGTGGGTCAGGGTGACATCGTCAAGCCGCGGGGCCACGTCGCCTGCGGCGTCAGTGATCATCTCCATCAGCAGCACGCCATCCACGAAGCCATAGGGCTTGGGAACCCGCACGTCGGCAGCGGCCAGCCGGTACAGCGCGTCCACCTCGGCGGTGAGCCACGCCTGTTCCTGCTCTTTCTGGCCGTAGCGGGTCTTCTTGGCCATGGCCCGCGCGCGGCGGCTGTTGCGCTCCTTGCGCCCTTCCTGATACTGCACCGCCTGCTTGAAGCTGCGCTGCTTGGCCTCCTTGAAGACCTTGGCACAGCGCGTCTCGTCACCACAGCGTACGACGTACACCTGCGCTTCCTTGCCGCTCATCAACTGCATCAGCACCTCATCGATCAGGCCATCGTCGACCAGGGGCTGTAATCGTTTGGGTGTTTTCATGGCTTGCTGCGCTGATCCTGTTAGTGACGAATGCGGCGCACTCGGAAAGCACGCCCCTTGAGTTTATCCCGCTCCAGCTTGGCCTGGGCACGTTGAACGGCACCGCGCTCCACTGCCACGTAAGCGCTGCGAGCCAGTACCTTGATCTTGCCCACCTGATCCCCCCGCAGGCCGCCTTCGCTGGTCAAGGCGCCCAGAATGTCGCCGGGGCGCAGCTTGTCTTTTTTGCCCCCCGCCAGCTGTAGCGTGGCCATGGGTGGCTCGAACGGAGTGCTGTCGGACGCCCTGGGCAGCGGCTCGGGGGTCAGCGGCTCGCCCAGCAGCTCCGCAAGGCGTTCGAGGCGATACTGCTCCTGCGGGGTCACCAGCGTGCAGGCGATACCGCTGGCACCGGCACGCCCGGTGCGCCCGACCCGGTGTACATGAACCTCCAGCTCGCGGGCGATCTGGTAATTGAAGACGGCATCCAGCTGGGCGATGTCCAGCCCACGGGCGGCCACGTCCGTGGCAACCAGAATCGACGCACTCTGGTTGGCGAACAGCACCAGCAGTCGATCACGATCCTTCTGCTCCAGGTCGCCGTGCAGGGCCACCGCACTGAAACCCGCATCGACCAGACTGTCGGCCACCGCCTGGGTTTCGCGCTTGGTGTTGCAGAACACCACGCTGGTGGTGGGGCGCGTGGCCAGCAGCAGCTGTTTCAGCGCCGCAAAGCGTGCGTCGTCGTTGGTCACGGCGTAGAAGTGCTGCTCGATGGTGGTGGCATCGTGGGTCTCTTCCACCTTGACGCTGACCGGGTCGCGCATGACACCCCGTGTCATGATGGCCAGGCCTTCGGTCGACTGCTCGTCCGGGAAGGTGGCGCTGAACAGCAGCGTCTGGCGGTCGGCAGGCGTGTCGGCAATGATGTCGTCGATGGTGGCTTGAAAGCCCATATCGAGCATGCGGTCGGCTTCGTCCAGCACCAGGGTCGTCAAAGACCCCAGCGTCAGCGAGCCTCTGCGCAAGTGCTCGTCAATGCGCCCCGGCGTGCCCACCACGATATGCGCACCATGCTCCAGGGAGGCCAGTTGCGGGCCAAAGGCCGCGCCGCCACACAGCGTCAGCACTTTCACGTTGGCCATGCCGCGCGCCAGACGGCGCAGCTCTTCGGCTACCTGGTCTGCCAGCTCTCGGGTCGGGCACAGCACCAGCCCTTGCACGCTGAACGCTTCCACCCGGAGCTGAGAGAGCAGCGCCAGGCCAAACGCGGCGGTCTTGCCCGAGCCGGTCTTGGCCTGGGCCATCACGTCGCGGCCCGCCAGCATGGGCGGCAGGCTCTGCGCCTGAACCGGCGTCATCTGGTGATAGCCAAGGGAGTCCAGCGTGGCAAGCAGCGCAGGCGACAGCGCAAGAGATGCAAAAGAGGTATCTGACACAAGAAATTCCTGAAGGGGCATGAGGCCCAGCGATTCGATAATGTGAAGCACCATACCAGAAAGCGCCCTGCCCTGCCTGACTGGGAGCGGGCCGCCCTTGGCATGGCGTCAGGCTTTGTACGAAAAGTCGGCGAGCGATGGCCAGACAAGGCAAAAATCGGCGAAAAGACGGAGTTTACAAGGTGTAAATGAGTACTTTGAGCCGATTTTTAACGCCGTATGGGCGAGCGTAGGCAGTTTTCGTACAAAGCCTAGGCGGAGAGCGCCGCGAATTGCCCTTGGCTCAAGGCCGCCAGGTCATGGGGGGAGAGTTCGATCTCCAAACCGCGGCGCCCGGCACTGACATACAGCGTGGGCCACGCCTTTGCAGAGGCATCGATGAAGGTGGGCAACCGCTTTTTCTGGCCCAGCGGGCTGACGCCGCCCAGCACGTAACCGGTGCTGCGCTCCACTGCTTCAGGCGCTGCCATCGCCGCCTTCTTGGCCCCTGCGGCCTTGGCAATCTGCTTCAGCCCCAGCTGGCAGTCGACCGGTACGATCCCCACGGCCAACTGCTTGCCATCCAGGCTGACCACCAGCGTCTTGAACACTTGTGCCGGTGAAACACCCAGCTTATCGGCGGCTTCCAGGCCGTAGGACATGGCCGCTGCATCATGTGGATAGTCATGTAGTTGAAAGGCAATGCCTGCTTGCCGTGCGCTATTGATGGCCGGGGTCATGGAGGTCTCGTGAGTTGAACGTGGCGGTGGACATCTCATCGTCTACTGCCAAACTTAATAGCGTGCCAACGCTTTGGAAGTCAACCGACAGAAAGGAGTCTGACCATGAAGGCCACTTCAAAAGCACAGCAAAAGGCGGCGGGCGCTGCCCTTTCCGCCAAACGCGGGGAAAGCAAACCCGGTGAGCTCTATGGCGCATCGAAAGAGATGTACGACGACATGAGTGAAGCCGAGCTGGAAGAGATGGCGGGCACGCCTCGCAAGGGAAAACCACAAAAGCGCGAAGCGTGAGCACCGCGCCAGCACGCAGGCTGGCGCGAGGCTTTAGGTGCCTTCGCTCAGGGGCAAGGCACCACGCGACGCAGGGTATCCTTGGCCCATAGCGTCTGGCCATCCGGCGTGCGGCCGTGCTCGTTCCAGCGCTCGGTGGTTTCCAGGCAGTAGGAGCCGGCATCTTCCGTGCGCGGGTCGGCGCTGGCGGGGCGTTCGCCACCGATACGCATGACATCCGGGTTATCCGTGGTATAGCGGGGGGCAACGGTATTACTGGCACAGCCAGCCACCAGAACGGTAGCCAGCAGTACGGGCAAACAGCGGCGCAATGGCATGTTTTACAACCCTCACAAGCAGTGTTAAACCGACACCAGTTGTCGGTAGCGCTAGATATCACTCACCCAGCGCTACCGTCAATCTTTTTTAATGCGGGCTCAGGTCACCAGTGTAATGCTCATGACCGGGCGCAAATTACGCTGCTTGCAGTGCTGTTCGACGCTTTCCACGATCTCTTCGGCGTCATCGATCTGCTGCTTGTCCAGTTGGATATCCACCATCAGGAAACTGCCCACCTGGGCCAGGCGCACATCGTCGTCGGCAATATCGAAATCCGCCACTTCCTGAATCACTTCCTGACGCACGCTGCCCACGGGCTCACCGAACATCAGTTCACGCAAGGCATCCTTGACCATGCGAATCGGCATGGGCAGGAAATAGCCCGCGATAATCAGCACCATGACCGGGTCGGCGAACCGTGCCAGATGTGCCCAAGGCGTCAACGTTAGCCCCCAGGTCAGCGCGAACCCCAGCATTACGGCGGCACTCAGCCAGGTATCCATCTGCCACTGACGAAGCTCGGCATTCAATAGCGAAGACTGGGCAACCCGCGCATGGCGCGCCAGCCACCACCACGTCACCAGACACCCCGTGACGTTGACCACGCCAAAGATCAAGGCCAAGTCCAGGGTCACCAGACGACCTCCCTGCGCCAGGCTCCACAGCGCCGAGACCAGCGAGAACAGGCATACTAGGGCAATCACCACGCCTTTGAGCAGCACTGCCAACGGCTCTACCGTCAGCCGCCCAAAGGGGTAGTGATCATCAGCGGGCTTGCGCGCCTGCTGAAGGGCAAACAGCGACAGCGAGGCCAGCACTAAACTTAATAGCGAATAGCCGCTGTCGAAGAGTATCGTGATCGAGCCACTGGCCAGGCCGAGCGCCAGGCCGGTAAACGCGAACAGACTGGCAGAAATAGCGGAAAATCTGAGCGCACGGCGCTCTGCGATGAAGGGGGTCACGCGAATTGCTCCATGAAAAGTAGGTATAGCGCGGGGTATCATAGGAGGACCTATCACGTTAAACCAATCGCTCAGCGCCAATATTATTGGCACCCAGAAAGGCAACATCATGCGCGCAGAACAGGTGGAAGCGTTTATCGAAGTGACCGAACACGGCTCCTTTGCGGCGGCGGCTCGGCATACCGGCATGAAACGCAGCACGCTCAGTGCGGCCGTGAACGCCCTGGAAGATAGCCTGGGGGTGGCGCTGTTCGAACGCTCGGGCAACAGCCTGCAGCTCACGGCGGTGGGCGAAAGCGTGCTGCCGGACTGCTACCGCCTGCTGACCAGTGCCAGCCGGATCAAGAAGCATTGCCAGCAGCATTTGCAAGGGGTCGAGAGCCAGCTGTGCATTGCCCGCGACGATGCGCTGCCCGAAGCCTTCTGGCGTCAGGTCATGCACGAACTGAAACAGCGCTACCCGCTGACCGCCATTTCGGTGTACCTGCTGCCCCCGCAAGAGCACCCGCAGTTCGTAGTGCGCCAAACCGTGGACATCGCTTTCGGCCTGTATACCGCCGAGGGCACCACGGTGAAGGCCAATCATCTGGCACCGGTCAGCATGAGTCTGGTGGCCGCTGCCGATCACCCGCTCAGCCGTCTGCCCAGCGTCACCCGAGATGACCTGGCCCAGTACACGCAGGTGTGCCTGACCTTCGACCAGGGCGACAGGCTGGTCAGCGAAGCGCTGTTTTCGACCAACTACCTGGGGCTGACGATGTTCGAGGTAATCCGTGATGCGGCGATCAACGGCACCGGCTGGGCACTCCTGCCCTACCCGTTGGTCAAAGAAGCATTGGCCAACGGTCAGCTCTGCGCGCTCAATCATGATCTGGCGCTGGAGAGCCACTACTACCGCTACGTGGAGGGAGAAAGCCTTGGCGTGGTAGCCACCGCGCTATTGACCAGCGTGACGCGTTTTCTGAGCGCGACCCGCTAGGCCTCGAACGTCATCGCAATATGGATCAATGACTGCGTTGAAATAACGCGGTGGCGAAAATGGCCAAAGCCTTCCACGCTATAAGCAAGTACTTAACAAGGAGGAGCAGGACACGCTAGCGAAGCGGCACAGGTAAGTGTCATCCAAGCGTAAAGAGCATCTGCCAGTGTCGGTATTGCCGTCAACCAAGGAGTAGTTTCCGCGATGGTACGACTCGATAAGAAAGCCACCAGGCTGTATGTGCTGGATACCAACGTCCTGATTCACGACCCCGCCGCGCTCTATCATTTCGATGAGCACGATGTGGTCATCCCCATGACCGTGCTTGAAGAGCTGGACAAGCACAAGAACGGCATCCGTGAAATTGCCCGCACCGCTCGCCAGATCAGCCGCACCCTGTCCGACCTGACCAATCAGGTCACCTTCGATGAAATCCAGAAAGGCATCCCCATTCCGCGTATCAGCGGGGAGTCCGGTCGGCTGCACTTTTTATGCTACAACGACCTGAAGCCGTTCGACGCGCTGGATGACAGTCCCGACAACCGCATCCTGGCAGAGACCTGCCGCCTGCGTGACGAGCGCCCAGATGCCTCGGTGATTCTGATCACCAAGGACATCAATCTTCGCGTCAAGGCTGCCGCGCTGAAGGTCCCCGTCGAGGACTACCTCAACGACCGCGCCTTCTCCGACAGCGATGCGATGATCGAAGGGGCCAAGGTGTACGAGGCCGCAGGCTTGGGCGGTGCCTCTCTTTGGGAAAGTCTCAACGTGGAGGTCAATGTCGAGCGCGTCGCGCACCACACTTTCTACCAGCTCAGCGGCACCATGCCCCGGGACTGGCATGTCGGCATGCTGGTGTCGGATAGCGAAAACGGCGCGGAATTCGAAGCCATCGTTCGGGAGCTATCGCCCTCCTCTGCCCGCTTGCAGCTGCTCACCAACTACCGCCACCACGCGGGCGTCTGGGGGGTGCACGCCCATGACAGCCGCCAGAACTTCACCCTCAACCTGCTCATGGACCCCGAGATCGACCTGGTGACCATTGCCGGTAATGCGGGCACCGGTAAAACCTTCATGACCCTGGCCGCCGCGTTTCAGCAGACCCTGGACAGCAAACACTTCGAGCGCATCGTGTTCACTCGAGCCCCCATTCCCATGGGCGAAGACATCGGCTTTCTGCCGGGCACGGAAGAGGAAAAGATGTCGCCGTGGATGGGGGCCTTCCATGACAATATGGATAACCTGCTGCGCAACGAGGAGGGAGAGTCGAGCTGGGACAACGGTGCCACGCGGCAGCTGATCGGCTCGCGAGTGCAGATCCGCTCGCCCAGCTTCATGCGCGGGCGCACGCTCAACGATACGTTTCTGATCATCGACGAGGCGCAAAACTTCACGCCCAAGCAGCTCAAGTCGCTGGTGACGCGGGCAGGGCGTAACACCAAGATCGTCTGCCTCGGCAACGTGGGACAGATCGACACCCCCTACCTGACCGCCAATACCTGCGGCATGGCCGCCGTGGTGGAGCGGTTCCGGGATTGGCCCCATGCAGGTCACATAACGCTGAAAAGCGTCGAGCGCTCACGGCTGGCACTGGCAGCAGAAGAGCTGCTTTGAACAGCCGCTAACGTCCCCACCCACCCTCCAACCCACGACCGCCCAGCCTGGCTGGGCGGTCGCCGCTGCTCAATCCTGAGAGTCGCGATCCTGCCAGGGGGTCTTCACGCCCACCGTATCCGCGGCAAAGGCGTCTCTTTCACCCAGCGGGCGCGGCTCGCCAGTGGTGGTGTCCTGGTAGGTCTGGCGCTCCATCTCGCAGTTGATCTCGGCCCCCAGCAGCACCACGAAAGCCGACATCCAGAACCACATCATCAGCGCCACTACGGCGCCCAGTGAACCGTAGAGCTCGCTGAACGTGGAGAAGTAGCGCACGTAAAGCGACAACCCTCCAGATCCCAGCAGCCACGTAACGGTAGCCAGCAGCGTGCCGTAGCTCAGCCAGCGCCACTTGGCCGCGCGACGGTACGGTGCAAAGCGATACAGCAGCGCAATCAGCAGGCTCATCAGCACCAGCAGCGCTGGCCAGCGCAGCCACTGCAGTAGCCTGTCAAAGGGCGGTTCCACCATCAGCCACTCCACCAGCATGGGCACCACGGCAATGAACCCCAGCGACACCAGCGTCATGCCGATGAGCCCGAACGTCAGCGCCACCAGCACGACCAGGCGTAACAGTGCGGGCCGCTTCTCACGCTCGCCGTAAACCACGTTGAGCCCCACCACCAGTGCCGACACCCCTTTGGAAGCGATGTACATGGCCACCAACAATCCTGCCAGGGCGGCCATGACGTTGCCACGCTGGGCACTTTCCACCACGTCCTGGGCCTGCTGGTCGATCAGGTTGGCCGCATCGGGCGGCATGAAACGGCTGATTTCATAGAGCTGCCGCCCTGCTTCTACCGGGTCGAACAGCAGCCCCCAGATGGAAATCACTGCGGCGATGGTGGGGAACAGCGCCAGCAGGGCGTAGAACGCCACGCAGGCAGCGTACATGGTCACCCGGTCTCGGCGGGCCGCCCTCAACACGCGCCAGCCGATATCCAGCCAGCCCTGTCGGGGTATGTCATCCGGCGTCACGGCCTGACGCCCTCGCTCATTCTGGTACGCTTGCGATCCCGCCTGCGGCTTGCTCATGCCAGTCCCTCCCACATCAGCAGTAGCGCCAGCAGCACGGCCATGGCCATCATCAACCCGCTACCGTGCCGACGCAGCCAGGGCTCTGCCCCCAGGCCTTGCCCGAGCAGCTGCATGACCGCGCGCTCGAAAGCCAGACTGCGAGCCACCGACGCAGCCTTGATACGCCCCAGGCCATCACTGAAGCGCTGGCAGCCCTGCAGGGCATGCCCTGCCAGCAGCGCGTATAGCCACCATAGATCGCCCGCTGGCGGTGGAGAAACTTTCACACGCTGGCGCAGGGAGAGCACCACCACCAACGCCAACAGCCCCACCGGGAAAGGCCAGACGATACCGGCCCACTCAGCCAACGGCGGCACCTCGGCACCGGGCAGCGGCAACCAAAGCGGTGTGGCCAGCGCGGCCACCACGGCGGCCAACCAGGCGCCCCACTGCATGGGGTGGCTGCCACCACTCTTGCGCAGCTGCCACTGCCGCCACAGGCAAACGCTCACCAGCAGCGAGGTGCCCACGGCCGCCCAGGTCAGCAACAGCACCAGCGTGGTCAACTGGGCATCGTAAAGCACTGACTTGACTCCCCACTTGCTGACCAGCCCGGCTGCCAGGGCACCTGTCAGCGATACGCCCGGCAGCGCCATCAGCGCAAACAGCAGCGGTACACGCCAGCGGGGCATGTGTTCGCTGACGCTGGTTCCCATGAACAGCGCCCCTTTGGCCAGCGCATGATGGGCCGCAAACAGCACCAGCCCGGGCAGCAGCAGTAGCCACGCCTGAGGCACCGTCAACCCGGTGCCTACCAGCGCCGTCAGCATACCCATCTGGCTGATACTCGAATAGGCCAGCACGGCCTTGGGGTGACGCTGCCACACACCATACAGGGCAGCCCCAAACGCGGCGGCCAGCCCCAGCGCCATCATGGTCTGGCCCAGCAGTACCAGTTCAGGTGCCAGACCCGACTCGCCCAAGGGCAGCACGTTCAGCCAGCCCAATAGCCCGGCCTTGATCATGGCGCCACTGAGCACCGCGCTGGCAGGCGCAGGAGCAACCGGGTGGGCCAGCGGTAGCCACACATGCAGCCCCACCACCCCGGCCTTGACGCCAAACCCCAGCCATAGCAGCAGTGCCATCCAGGCGCCGTGCTCCGAGCGAGCAATGGCCTCGCGAACGCCCTCCAGGGTCAAGGTGTCGATGGAGCCAGCCGCCCATAGCAGCCCCCCCAGAATCAGCCCTTCGCCCAGCACGGCGAGGATCAGGTAGGCCCGAGCCCCCAGCCGCGCCTCGGCGCTGCCGCTATGCACCACCAGCGCGTAAGCGGCAAAGGTCATGAGCGCAAAGCCCAGGTAAAAACTGGCAATGTCCTGGGAAAGGATCAGCAGGACGTTGCCTAGCAGCGCCAATGGCCACAGCAGCGTCAACCGCTGCAAGCGCCGCTGGGCGTCGTCATCGCCCCCTCGGGCCAAGGCTTCTTCGGCGGCAAAGTAGCCCCGGGCATGCAGCGCCGCCAGGCTCCATAGCAGCGCGCTGAAGGCCAGCCAGGGGCGGCTGAGCGCATTCAGCTCCCACCAGCCCCCCAGCATCCAGGCTTCCAGCAGCCAACGGCCTTCACCCATATAAGCCAGCAGTAACGCAGGCCAGGCGGCGCTGACCCACAGCCACGAACAGTAGCGCCGCTGCGCTGACGGGGTGCGGTAGGCATGCCATACCGCCCCGGCAGCCACGCACAGCGGCCAGAGCAAGGCCACGACCAGCAGCAGTGTCGTCATCATGGTAGATACTCCCCTACCGCCACCCGCGTTGCCCAGTCCAGAGGGCTAAACGGCAAGCCTGCCAGCAACCCGGCCCCCAGGCTGGCCAGCGCGGTAAACACGGCTGGCCACAACAGCCAGCCATGGGTTTCCAGGCGCCCCAGACGCTGCTCGTTGGGCCACGCACCCACCCCGTGACCGGGCCCCTGCCGGAACCAGAGTCGATGCAGGATCGGCAGGAAGTAAATGGCGTTCAGCGTGCTGCTGGTCACCAGTACCGCCACCACCCAATACATCTCGGCCTGAATGGCGCCAATGCCCAGGTACCACTTGGTGATGAACCCCGCGATGGGCGGCAGCCCGATCATGCCCAGTGCCCCTACTGTGAAGGCCAGGCTGGTCAGCGGCATGCGCTTGCCAGCACCGTCCATTTCATCGATGCGATGAATGCCCAGCTCTTCGGCGTAGTTGCCCGCGCAGAAAAACAGCGTGACCTTCATCAGCCCCTGGTGGAGCAGATGGGCGAGCGCACCGATAGTGCCGAAAGGCCCAAACAGGCTGACCCCCAGAATCACATACGACACCTGACTGATGGTCGAGAAGGCCAGTCGTGGCTTGAGCTCCTGCTGGGCGATGGCCCTCAGCGAGCCGTAGATGATGGTGATGGAGGCCGCGATGGCCAAGGCCGTGGTCACCCCCAGTTCGACGCTCAGCTCGATACCGTAGAGGTCATAGATCACGCGGAGAATGCCGAAGGCCCCCGCCTTGACCACCGCCACGGCATGCAACAGCGCGCTCACCGGCGCAGGCGCCACCATGGCTCTGGGCAGCCAGCCATGCAGCGGCACCATGGCCGCCTTGACCGCCAGGCCGCCGACCAGCAGCGCGAAGATCAGCGTCAGTAGGCCACGGTGGTCGGTCAGGTAAGGCGACAGCCCCCGCTCGGAGGCAAAGGAGTGGTCGCCTGTCAGGCTATACAGCAGCACGACCCCCAACAACAGCACGACCCCGCCGGTCAGGGTGTAACGCAAATACACGCGCCCTGCCGCCAGCGCCTTGGCGGTGCCCGAATGCACTACCAGCGGGTAAGTCGACAGCGTCAACAGTTCATAGAAGATCAGGAAGGTAAACAGGTTACCGGAGAGCGCAATGCCCAGCGTGCTGGCCACGCAGAGGCTGAAAAAGCCAAAGAAGCGTTTGCGGTTGGCCGCATGCTCCAGGTAGCCAATGGCATACACCGTGGTGCACAGCCAAAGCAGCGATGAGAGCCCGGCAAACATCACGCCCAGCGCATCGGCGCGCAGCACGAAATCGACGCCTTCGACAATCTGGAAGCTGAACGTGTCCTCGTAGCCTTCCGCCACGCGCCCGACCATCAGCACGACCAGCACGATCTTGCTGACCGCCGCCAGCAGGTTGATACCGGTACGCCAGCGCCGCGCCTCTTCGGGTAGCGCAAAAATGGCCACGGCGGCCAGCAGAGAGGTCGCCAGTGTGGTCAGCGGTAACCAGGCTGCGTTCATGCGCCACCTCCTTGTAGCAGGGCCAACGGCAAGTGGGCCAACAGACCCAGCAGCAGCGCGGCCAGGGCGAGCGCCAGTGCCACCGCATCCATGCCCGGTGCCAACGGCTGGTAGTCATGGCGTGGTGCGGTTTCATCGAACGAGTAGCGAAAGACCCTGAACACGTAGGCCGCGGTCAGCAGCGTTCCCGCCAGTAATGCTGCAACGGCAAGCCACTGCTGAGTGAGCACCATGGCCTGCAGCAGCAGCCACTTGGCCGTGAAACCGCTGCTGGGTGGCAGGCCCATCAGCGTGATGGAGGCGATGCCGAACGTCAGCAGCGAGAGTGGCAATCGGCGGCTGGTGCCCGCCAGCGCCTGCAGAGCGCTCTTGCCGGTGGCCAGCAGCAGATTGCCGGCCGCCAGAAACATCGCCGCCTTGGCCAGCGAGTGCCCCATCAGCTGTAGCCAGAAACCCTCCCAGGCCAGCGCCTGGGGCAGTGGCGAGGCTTGCGGCCCCAGCAGTAGCGGAAATGCCACCATCAAATAGCCCAGCTGGCCCACCGTGGACGAGGCGATCAGGGTTTTCAGCGACGCTGCCCGCCATGCCACCAGCCCGCCCCACAGGATGGCCGCCATTCCCAGCCAGCCCACCAACTGCGGGGCCAGCCAGGTATCGGGCAACAGCACGCTCCACACCATCAGCAGAATGAACAGCGAGGCCTTGATGACCAGCGCCGCGTGCAGTGCGCTCACCGGCGTCCAGGCGTTTTCGTGCACCGGGGTCAGCCAGCCATGCAGCGGAAACAGTGCAGCCTTCAGCGCTAGCCCCGCGCCCATCAGTGCCGCCGCGACCCAGCTCACCGGGCCTGGCTCGACCACCTGGGCCAGGCCCATCAGCGTCAGTTCCCCCCAGTACCCCAGCAGCAGGGCAATGCCCAGCAGGAACGCCAACGACCCCACCAACGCCAGCAGCAGGTAGCGCATACCGGCCTTGAGCGCACTGCCCTTGCCCGACAGCAGCAGCATGCCGACGGCGGCCAGCCCCATCAGCTCCAAAGCGGCGTAGAGCGTCAGCAAATCGGCCGCCATCCAGATCAATGACAGCGCGCTCACCAGAACGCCCATGAGCGGCCACAGCCAGCGCCCCTGGGGGCCAGGCTGGGAAAGCGCCAAGTGCCCAGGGGTATACAGCGCAGCGGCCAACGCGACCCACTGGGTAATCAGCAGCATTAAGCCGCTCACGCCACTGAAGCGCAGCGCCAGATCCACCCCTGCCAGCTGCCATTGCCAGCGCAACACGCCCGCCTGCTGGGCATCCATGACCATCCACAGGCCTGCTACCAGCACCGGCGTACAGGCCAGCAGGACGGGCACCATGCGCGCGGGACGCAACCAGGCCCCCAGCAGGCCTATCAGGGCAGGTAGCAGCAGAACGACCAGCAGCGCCCAGTGGGTCGACCACAACGGCTCGAAAGTGCTGTCATGCAAGCCAAAACGCCAGCTCATTGTGAAGCCTCACGGGGGGCCAGGGGGGCTGGCTGCTCATCGACCAGGGCCGACACCCCTTCCAGCTGCAGCAGATGTCGTATCAACAGCACGCCCAGCAGGGTGCCCAGCCAAGCAATCAGCAAGCCCACGCCAATCAGCGCCTGGGCATTGGGCAAGGGGCCCACCATGCCTGCCAACAGCAGAAACACACCCGACCCCAGCACGTTGAAGGCCATCAGCCGACGCAGCCAGTGTCGATGCAGTGCAAAAGCCCCCATGGCCGCCGAGACCATGACGACCGCCGCCAGCATCAAGGGGTGTTCGCTCAACGAGTAGGCCATGTCGGGCAAGAGGTAGCGCAGCGCGGCGCCGATCATCACGCTCCACGCCAGCGCCAGCAGCCCACGGCTGATGACATGCCCGGCCCCGTGCTGCACTCGGTCGTAGTGGGCAGCCTCCGGGTGAGCCGAGGGAAATGCCTTCAAGGCATAGAAGAAGCTGCCGCCGGTGAGCGCGCCACCCAGCACCAGCTCCATCAGCCCCAACCAGGGCGCCTGCCACTGCCACCAGGCCAGGCTCATCAGCAGCGTGAACAGCAAAAACAGCCGACAGGTCCGCAGCAGATGGCGGTCCAACAGACAGGCAAGCGCCACTGCCACCAGGCAAAGCGCCAGCCCAGCTTCCAACATATCCACCGACATCATGAAGTGCCTCCGCCTATCCTGTGCATTGGCCAGCGAAAAAGGAGGCCGTACTACGCGAGACGTTCGCTCAACCACCTGCCAATATCGTTGACCTGCTGCGGGCAGAGCGCGTGGGCCATGGGATATTGACGATAGTTCACCGAGTAACCGAGCGCCTTGAGACGCTCGGCGCCAGAGCGGCCAAGCGTTTCAGGCACGATGGGGTCAAAGTTACCATGATGCACCTCAAGGGGGATATGGCGGTTGGCCTCGGCAAGTTCAATGCTGTCGGCGGTGGCAAAGTAGGTCGACATCGCCAGCAACCCGCCCAGCGGCTGGGGGAACGAGAGGGCCGCCTGATAGGCCACCGCGCCGCCCTGAGAGAACCCCGCCACGATGATGCGCTGGCTATCGATGCCTTGATCGATCTGCTCCTGAATCAGCGCCTGAATGCGCGCAGCGGAGGTTTTCAGCTGCACTTCGTCGACCCGGCGCCCCAGGTCCATGGCCAGAATGTCATACCAGGCAGGCATCACCATGCCACCATTGATGGTCACCGGCAGGCGCGGCGCATGGGGCATGATGAAGCGCACATGGGCGCTTTCCGGCAAGGCCAGCGCAGGCACCAGCGGCTCGAAATCGTGCCCATCGGCACCGAGTCCATGAATGATGAACACGCACGCATCGGCGGGTTGACCATGTTGCGGCTCGATAATCAGTTCGCCTGGAGCTGTCATGTCGCATTCCTTGGTGGCTGTCAAAAGCGCCACCCTAGCGTAAAGCGACGCGTTGGGCGAGTCCTTCCCCGCTTAAAACGGCCACACCCATGGAATCAACGTCACCGCAATGGCCCCGGTCAGCAGGTTCAATCCACCTCCTACGCGCAGAAAGTCCCCCAGCCGATACCCCCCTGGGCCATGCACCATCAGATTGGTCTGGTAGCCAATGGGGGTCAGGAAACTGGCCGACGCAGCAAACATGACGGCCACCACGTAGGGCATGGGATTGACGCCCAGGCTCTCGGCCGCCGCCATCACCACCGGAAAGATGATCACCGCCGCCGCGTTATTGGTCACCATCTCGGTGAGCAGCGCCACCACGCAGTAGGTGCCCAACAGCAGTAGCCAGGGATTACCTGCCACCAGAGAGAGAATACCGCCCGCCATCACGTCGGCTGCTCCAGAGGTTTGCAGCGCAGCCCCCACGCCGAACGAGGCCGCAATGGTCAGCAGAACCTGAGTATCCAGACCCCGTTTGGCCGCGCCTACCGTGCAGCAACCGGTCAGCAGCACCATGGCAGCGCCCAGCATGGCAGCATTGAGCATGCTGAGCACGCCAAAGGTCGCCAGCATCACCGCCCCCAGCAGAATCGCCCAAGCCAGCGGCGCCTTTTCATGCACCGGCCTGGCCGCACCGTTGAGTTCACTGATCAGCAGGAAATCCTTGGACTGGCGATGGCGCTCGATGAACGGCGGGCGAGCCTCGAGCAGCAGCACGTCCGCTGGCTGCAGGCGTACCTGCCCGAGGTTGCCGGTCACCCGCTCGCCGCCGCGACAAATCGCCAGCACCGCCGCCCCGTACAGAGTTCGAAAGCGTCCGTCGCGAATGCGCTGGCCAATGAACTGGCACTGACTGGAGACCACGGCTTCTACCAACCGTCGCTCCTTGAACTCCTTCTCCAGGCTGGAAGCGCCATCCCGGGAGGGAATCAGACCCCGGATCTGCTGCAGCTCCACGGCCGCCGCCGACGTGCCCACGAACACCAGCCGGTCACCGCCCTTGAGCTGCTCGCCCGGCCCCACCACGCTGACCACGTTACCGTCACGCTCGATCTCGACCAGAAACAGCTCCTGAAGATGCCGCAGCCCCGCCTCCTCCACGGTGCGGTTCACCAGCACGCCGGTGGGGTCCACCTCCATTTCGATGGTAAATTCTCTGGGGTTGGCAAAAGCATTGGCGACGCCTTTACGGGCAGGCAGGATGCGCGGACCCAGCACGATCAGGTACGCAAGCCCGGCCAGAGCCACCGGCAGGCCAACCCAGGCCAGGTCGAACAGCCCCATGGCCAGATCCGGGTAGCGCTCCACCAGCAGCCCATGCACCACCAGATTGGTGCTGGTGCCGATCAGCGTGATGGTCCCGCCCAGAATGGAGGCAAAGCTCAGCGGCATCAGCAGCCGCTGGGGAGACAGCTTCAAACGGCGGCTCCAGCTCATCACCGCAGGGATATAGGTGGCCACCACCGGGGTATTGTTGAGAAAGCCGCTCAGCGACGCCACCGGCAGCAGCAGCCGGGTCAGGGCGCCCCGCTCGGTGGCTGGGCGACCCAGCACATAGCGAATGATCAAATCGATGCCGCCGGTTTCACGGATGCTGGCCACCAGCACGTACATGAACGCCACGGTGAACAGGCCGCTGTTGGAGAAGCCTCCCAGCGCCTGCTGCGGGTCGATGACCCCCAGGGTCATCAATACCACCACGGCTCCCAATAGAATGATATCGGGGCCCAGGCGCGACAGCGCCATGAGGGGGAAAATCGTCAGCACCACCCCAACGGCAATCCAGGCATCCAGCGACATAAACCCATATCCTTGATAAACGAACCTGGGGATATTGTGCCGCCTGCCCAATATTCTAAAAAGTTATTTTTAGAAACACAGTAAGAACAAAATAGAATATACCCATGAGGGGTGAGGTGAGGTGAGGTGAAAATCGTGGCAAACAAAAAACCCCGCACGAAGGCGGGGTTTTTTTACAGGCTGACCCGTAGGTCACCTGACAACATCATTCGTTCAGATTACAGAACTTTGATGTTGGAAGCCTGAAGGCCTTTTTTACCCTGGGTGACGTCGAAGGAAACCTTCTGGCCGTCTTGCAGAGTTTTGAAGCCGTCAGCTTGAATTTCGGAGAAGTGCGCGAACAGGTCGTCGCCATTGTCGTCCGGAGAAATGAAGCCGAAGCCTTTAGTGTCGTTAAACCACTTAACGGTACCAGTTGCCATGATCGAAATCCTCGATTTAGCTTAATGAAGAGCCGGGCAATACCCGAGTTGCAGTGGGTAGAACAAGAAACTTTCACCAGACTCAACGCGAGAGCGTTTCGATACTGCTGACTACGTTCGACTTGCTAACCAACTGCATGCAGCATGCGCTTAACGACGCTGCACGTCAACACTATGATGGAAAAAAATGTCAGTGCAATGAATTTTCTTCCAAAATCCATCCGGCGGCCTTTTCGGCGATCATCAGCGTCGGCGAATTGGTGTTGCCACTGGTGATGGTGGGCATCACTCCCGCGTCGGCCACCCGCAGTCCAGACACCCCGCGAACCCGCAATTGCGCATCCACCACGGCCATGGGGTCGTCGTCTTTTCCCATCCGCGTGGTGCCGACCGGATGGAAAATCGTCGTGCCAATATCCCCTGCCAAACGGGCCAGCTCCTCGTCGGTCTGGTACTCCACGCCCGGCTTGATCTCTTCCGGGGCGTATCTGGCAAAGGCGGGCTGCTCGGCGATGCGTCGCGTCACCCGCAGCGAATCGGCGGCCACCTTGCGGTCCTCGGAGGTGCTCAGATAGTTCGGCGCGATCGCCGGTGCCTGGCGCGGGTCGGCGCTTTTCAGGCGCACGGTGCCTCGGCTGGTAGGGTTCAAGTTGCACACGCTGGCGGTGATCGCAGGGTACGGGTGCAGAGGCTGCCCAAAGGCTTCGAGACTCAACGGCTGCACGTGGTACTGGATATTGGGATACGGCTGGTCGTCGGAACTACGCGTGAACGCGCCCAACTGCGACGGCGCCATGCTCATGGGTCCCGTGCGCCGCGTGAGGTACTCCCATCCGATACCGGCTTTGCCCCATAACGTGCTGGCCATGGCGTTCAACGTTTTGGCATTGCTGACACGATACACCGAACGTATCTGGAGGTGATCTTGCAGGTTCTCGCCCACCCCCGGCAGGTCGTGCACGACCTCGATGTCATGCTCGGCAAGGTGCTCGGCGGGACCGATGCCCGATAACTGCAGCAGGTGGGGCGAGCCAATCGCGCCGGCACACAGCACGACTTCCTTGCTGGCCTGCACGCGCAGAGTCTTGCCTGCTCGCACCACTTCGACTCCTTCGCAGCGGGGGACGGCCTGATCACGCTGGAAGCAGAGCCGATTCACCTGGGTGGAGTGCCACAGCGTCAGGTTGTCCCGCTTCAAGGCCGTGCGCAAGAACGCCTTGGCCGTGTTCCAGCGCCAGCCGTCGCGCTGGTTGACTTCGAAATAGGCAACGCCTTCGTTACTGCCTCGATTGAAGTCCTCGGTTCGAGGAATACCGGCCTGAACGGCAGCTTCGGCAAAGTCATCCAGCACCTGCCACTTCAGGCGCTGCTTCTCCACCCGCCACTCGCCGCCGTGGCCATGAAACGCGCGGTGAGTGTCATCACCGTCGCTGCCTTTATCCAATCGGTAGTGGTTTTCGTGTTTGATAAAGTCCGGCAGGCAGTTCTCCCAGCGCCAGGCATCGCTGCCGGTCACTTCCGCCCAGTGGTCGTAATCCCGCGCCTGGCCGCGCATGTAGATCATGCCGTTGATACTGGAGCAGCCGCCCAGGGTCTTGCCGCGCGGGTAGATCAGCGAGCGACCGTTCAACCCCTGGTCGGGCTCCGTGCGAAACAGCCAGTCGGTGCGCGGGTTGTTGATGCAATACAGGTACCCGACGGGTATATGAATCCAGTGGTAGTTGTCTCGGCCACCGGCTTCAATCAGCAGCACCCGATTGTTCGGGTCGGCGCTCAGTCGGTTGGCCATCAGGCACCCTGCAGTGCCTGCGCCTACCACGATATAGTCAAAGCATTGCATGGCGGCATGAGCCGCCATGGGGGTAGTTGTATTGTTGGACATGCGGGTGACTCCGGTGAAGAGCGGGCGTTACTTCGCCGTGGGCATCACGAATTCGGCACCGGCGTCGATGGAGTCAGACCAGCGCTGCATGATCGACTTCTGCTTGGTATAGAAGCGCACGCCCTCTTCGCCATAGGCATGGGTATCGCCAAACAGCGAGCGCTTCCAGCCGCCGAAACCGTGCCACGCCATGGGCACGGGAATCGGCACGTTGATGCCGACCATACCCACCTGGATACGGCGGCCAAACTCACGGGCAACGCTACCGCTTTCGGTGAAGCAGCTCACGCCGTTACCAAACTCATGGTCGTTGATCAGCTGAATGGCGGTGGCCACGTCCGGCACGCGCACGCACACCAGCACCGGGCCGAAGATCTCTTCTTTATAGATCGTCATGTCGGGGGTCACGTGATCGAACAGCGTGCCGCCCATCCAGAACCCCTCGGCGCAGCCTTCTCCCGCGTTGGCGCCGTCGAATTCACGGCCATCGACGATCAGCTGTGCACCCTCGGCCACGCCCTTTTCGATGTAACCGGTAATGCGCTGATGGGCCTGACGGGTCACGATGGGGCCCATTTCGGCGTCCAGCTGCATGCCATCCTTGACCTTCAGCGCCTGGGCTCGCTCGGTGAGCATCGGCACGACTTTATCGGCAACGTCGCCCACCAGCACGGCCACGCTGATGGCCATACAGCGCTCACCGGCGCTGCCGTAGGCGGCACCGATCAGCGCATCGACGGCCTTGTCCAGGTGGGCATCGGGCATCACCACCATGTGGTTCTTGGCGCCGCCCAGCGCCTGCACGCGCTTGCCGTGCTTCGCGCCACGCTCGTAAATCAGGTTGGCAATGGGGGTGGAACCGACGAACGACAGCGCCTTCACCTCCGGATGATCGATCAGCGCTTCCACGGAGTCCTTGTCGCCCTGCACCACGTTGAACACGCCATCCGGCAGGCCCGCCTGCTGCAACAGGTCGGCAATCATCAGCGAAGCGCTGGGGTCCAGCGGGCTGGGCTTGAGAATGAACGTATTCCCGGCGGCAATCGCGATGGGGAACATCCACATGGGCACCATGGCCGGGAAGTTGAACGGGGTGATCCCGGCCACCACGCCCAGCGGCTGTCGCACGGTCCAGTTGTCGATGCCGGTACTCACCTGCTCGGTATAGTCACCCTTCAACAGCTGAGGGATGCCACAGGCAAACTCGACGATATCGATGCCACGCGCCACTTCCCCCTGGGCGTCGGTGAACACCTTGCCGTGCTCTTTGGTGATCGCTTCGGCCAGCGCATCCTTATGTGTATTGAGCAACTCCAGAAACTTGAACATCACCCGAGCGCGGCGAATGGGGGGCGTGTCGGCCCAGGCAGGGAAGGCCGCCTGGGCCGCCTGCACGGCCGTGTCCACATCCGCTGCCGACGCCAGTGCCACGCGGCCGGTGACCTGACCCGTGGCCGGGTTGAAAACGTCCTGGGAAGTACCAGAGGTGCCTTCGCTGCGCTGGCCGTTGATGAAGTGGTGAATGGCGTGAGTTGTCATTGTCGCTACCTTTATAAACATCGTTTAAGTGATGAGGAGAGTCTGCCCTAGACTACCCGGCGCCACAGGCCAAGCAATTGAGTAATTTTTAACCCGGATATAAGCTCTGCTAATAACATGACAACGAAGGTCATCGACCATGCAGGAGTACGCCACGCTACGGGCCTTTGTGGCCGTTGCCCATACCGGCAGCGTGTCTCGCGCCGCTGAACAGCTGCACCTCACCCAGCCTGCCGTCAGCCTAAAGTTGAAGCAGCTTCAACAACACCTTGGCCTGACACTGTTCACCCGCCGCCCTCAGGGCTTGCGCCTCACTGCCGATGGCTATGCCCTGCTGCCCGCCGCCGAAAACGCCCTGGCCAGTGCGCTGGCATTCGAACAAAGCGCCAGTGCCCTGCACAGCACCCTTCGCGGCAAGCTGCGCATCGGCACCATCGTGGACCCTGAATTCATCCGCCTGGGCGATTTTTTGAGCCGCCTGATGGCCCGAGCGCCCCAGCTGGAAACGGAGCTGCACCACGGCATGAGCGGCAGCGTGCTGGAAGACGTGGTGCACAGCGAGCTGGATGTGGGCTTCTTTCTGGCACCGCCCGGCGAAGGCCCGGCCCATGACGCCTTGGCCTGGCGTGAGCTGACCCACTTTCATTACCACGTGGTGGCGCCCCCGGGCTGGGAGTCCAAGTTGGCCGACACCCGCTGGGAAGCGCTGGCCAGCCTCCCCTGGATCGTCACCCCCAGCGTGTCTGCCCACTCGCGCCTGCTCCAGCGTGCGCTGGCTGCCAGCGGCGCCACGCCGCACCGAGTGGCACAGGTCGACCAGGAAGCCTGCATGCTGGACCTGGTGCGCGCCGGGGTCGGCCTGAGCCTGGCCCGCGACGCGCTGGCCATGGCCGAGCGCCAGGAGAGCGGGCTGGCAGTGGCCGAGCACGTTCGCCTGCCCTGCGCCTTGAGCCTGATCTGGCGACAGGATCGCGCCATCGAGCCCACCATCAAGGCAGCGCTGGACACCCTGGATACCGTGTGGGCCCACCGCCCTTCCCTGGCGCCATAAAAAGCGCCAAAGGGTGGGCGGGTGAACAGACCGCGAAATTTGGGCAAATGGGGATTTTTCTACTAAAGTGGAAAATCAGCGTGAATAGACCAGTCGGCCTAGGCTTGTACGAAAAATCGTCGAGCGATGGCCAGACAAGGCAAAAATTGGCGAAAAGACGGAGTTTACGGGGTGTAAATGAGTACTTTGAGCCAATTTTTAACGCCGTATGGGCGAGCGTAGGCAGTTTTCGTACCAAGCCTAAAGGAACGATTAGCCGCTATGTGGTCTACCCCCTCACGTCCCGTTGATCTAAAGATAGGAGATCTTATGAGCAACACGATCAAGACCGTCAATCCCACCACGGGTGATACCCTCGAATCCTACACACTGATGGATGACCAGCAGGCTCAGCAGGTCGTCGAGGCCTGTCATGAGGCCTTTCTCGATTGGCGGCTGACCTCTCTGGACGAACGCGCCCGTGTGGTCAAGGCCATTGGCCAGGCGCTGAAAGCGCATCGGGAAGACCTGGCCCAGCTCATGGTGAAAGAGATGGGCAAGCTGCCGGATCAGGCCCGTCAGGAAGTGGATCTGTGCGTGGGCATTTGTGACTACACCGCCGAACACGGCCCCACCAAGCTGGCCGATGAAGAGCGCCAGCCCGGTAATGGCGAGCGCGGTTTCGTCACCTACTCGCCCATGGGCGTGATCTACGGCATTCAGCCCTGGAACTTCCCTGCCTACCAGGTAGTGCGCTACTCCATCGCCAACATCATGGCGGGCAACGGCGTGCTGCTGAAACACGCTGAAAACGTCACCGGCAGCGGCCTGCTGCTGGAAAAGATCTATCGTGAGGCGGGCCTGCCGGAAAACGTCTTCCGCACTCTGGTGATTTCCCATGAAGTGTCCGACAACGTCATCGCCCACAAGGCCGTGCGGGGCGTGACCCTGACCGGCAGCGACGGCGCTGGTCGCAAAGTGGCCGCCAAGGCCGCCGAGCACCTGAAAAAGACCGTGCTGGAGCTGGGCTCCAACGACGCTTATCTGGTGCTGGACGACGCCGACCTGGACGTGGCCATCGACACCTGCGTGACCGGTCGCGTATTCAACGGCGGCCAGACCTGCGTGGCCGCCAAACGCTTCGTGGTCACCGAGAAGAACTACGAAGCGTTCAAGGAGCGCTACGTGGCGCGCATGAAGGACCTGAAAGCGGGCGACCCTAGCCAGCAAGAGAGCGACCTGGGCCCCATGGCCCGCGTGGATTTGCGCGATACCCTTCACGAGCAGGTGGAAGAGAGCGTGCGCAAGGGCGCGAAAATCCTCTGCGGCGGTGAAAAGCCGGAAGGCAAAGGCGCGTTCTACCCGGTCACGGTGCTGGATGACGTCACCCCCGGTCAGCCCGCCTACGACGACGAGCTGTTTGGCCCGGTGGCGGCGCTGATTCGCGCCAAGGATGACGACGACGCCATGCGCATCGCCAACGACAGCCGCTACGGCTTGGGCGGCGGCATCATCTCCAAGGACGTGAAACGCGCCACCGAGCTGGCCAGCAAGTATTTCGATACCGGCATGGTGTTCATCAACGGCTTTGGTGTGGCCACGCCCGAGATGCCGTTTGGCGGCGTGAAGGATTCAGGCTACGGCCGTGAGCACGGCGGCTTTGGCATGCACGAGTTCGTTAATGCCAAGTCGGTGATCGTGGTTCAAAGCTGATAGCGAACGCCTACGCTGCTCCGGTAGGCAAAAGCACAACGCCGCAGCGTCGCTTTCGCGACCTGCGGCGTTTTTGGTGGTTAGCGTCGAGAGAAGCGATGTTAAACGATTTGCCGCTGCCGACGCTGCCATAGCGTCACCAGCAACGCGACCACCAGCCAACTTACCAGCGCAGCAATCACGTCATCCAGCACGATCCCCACTCCCCCGGTAACATGTTCCGCCAGATGAATAGGCGGTGGTTTCAGGCCATCAAAGAAGCGGTAGACGCCGAACGCCAAGGCCAACACCAGCGGATGGCGGGCAGCTTTTAGCCCCAGCACTGCCAAGGGGAAAGCCACATATTCATCGGCGACGATACTGCCATGATCCTGTCCATCAAAATGCAGGGACGCCATGTGGCACACCGGCACGGCAGCCAACAGCATCAGCGTGATGATGACCACCTGCTGACGGGTCGAGCGACCTGACAGCCACCAGGCCAACGGCAGGCCAAGCAAGGAACCAAACGTGCCTGGGGCCACGGGCATCAGCCCCAGCCCAAAACCGGTGGCTAACCACAAGTTGGCAGTGCCAACGATATCGAGCATCAGCTGGCCTGCTGGGCCTGATGTTCCAGTTCTGCCACCATGTCGGGCGACAGGTTCAGGGCGCTGGCCAACTGGTCCAGCCAGGCGCGTTCCATGGGGTTCTGGTCGTCGGTCACCGCCACGCTGATCAGGTACATTTCACGGGCGGCCTGGGGGGAGTCTGCTTCACGAGCCAGTGCCCTGGCGTCCAGCGGGGCGCGCAGCTGCTGCTCTACCCAGCGGTGCATCTCGTCGTCGGCACCCAGCGCATCGATCTGCTGAGTGATCAGCGCCTGCTCCTGTTCATCGATATGGCCATCGGCGCGGGCTGCCATGATCATGGCTTGCAACAGCTCCAGGCTGCGGCGCTCCTGGTACTCACCGCTGAGTACCTCGACACGCTCCCCTTCTGCCGACGCCGCCGTGGCACCGCCGTTGGCCTGGGAGCGTTGCCAGGCTTTCCAGGCCAACACGCCCACCCCGGCAATGGCCCCATACTTCAGCGCTTTGCCCCCCATGCTGCGGCCTCGCTTGGAGCCAATCAGCATGCCCATGGCCCCGCCACCCAGCAGGCTCTTCATGTCGAACCCGCCCGAGCTGCCGCCGGAGCGCGCCGCTTGGCTGCCACTGCCGCCCAACTGCCGCGACAACCCATCCATGATGCCCTGCACGTCCATGCCACCACGGCCGCCTTTGCCACCACTGGCCTGATTCATCAACTGCTGGAGAATCTTGCTCGCATTCATCCTTGCTCCCCCTTCGGGTCATCATCGTGAATTGATCGGTTCTGGTTATAAAGCATCGAACATGAACGCAACGTGAACCGCCGGGCTCTTCACCCTTCACCCTTCACCCTTCACCACGACCGTGCTGCCCTGACGGCTGGGCAGCACGTCGATACGAATCGGCATCTGCTCCTTGAGTTCGCTGACATGCGAAATGATGCCAATCATGCGCCCGCTCATCTGCAGCTCGCTGAGCATGGCGATAGCCTGGTCCAGCGCGTCCTGGTCGAGGCTGCCAAAGCCTTCATCTATGAATAGCGTATCCAGCTGAATACCGCCTGCATAGGCTTGCACCACATCGGAAAGCCCTAACGCCAGCGCCAGCGCAGCCATGAACGACTCGCCGCCGGAAAGCGTCGCCACCGGGCGATTCTTGCCGGTATAGGTATCGGCCACGTCCAGTTCCAGGCCGGAGGCTTTATTGCCTTTGGAAGGGTCTTCCCGACGCACCAACTGATAGCGCCCACGGCTCATGCGCACCAGGCGCGCGGAGGCTTGAATCAGCACATCGTCCAGCAGCACGCCCAGCACGAAGCGCTGCAAGCTGATGCGATTCCCGGTGCGCCCATTGGCCACTTCGCTGAGCGTACCCCACAGTTTGTACTGCTCGTCCAGGGCCGCCTCCACATTGCGCGCCTCTGCCAACCGCTGTCGGGTGGCGGTGAGCTGGTCTACCCGTGCACTCAGCCGCTGGTAATGCTGTCGGCACGCCTCCTCCCGGGACTTGCTGTTGTCAGCCTGGGCATCGAGGGCAGCAACGTCGGGCGGCGTCTTGCCTTCCAGCAGCGGCGCACTGGCTTCGAGCTGCCCTTCCAGCCTGGCCAGTTCCCGTTGAAAGCGCGCCACGTCGTCACTCAGCCGCTGCTGTTCGGTGGTGTCCAGACGGGCGGTAATAAATGCCTGCTCATCCTCAAAGGGGCTACCCTGCAGGGCCGTTTGCCACTCGGCCTCGGCCGCTTCCAGCGTCCGCTGCGCCTCGGCCTGGCGCTGGGTTGCCTGAGTGAGCGTGGTTTGCGCCTGGGTGAACGCCGTGTGGGCGGTCTGGGCCTGGCTCTGGGCGGCTTTCCAGCTCCGCTCGCAGGTGTCCATCTCACGCTTCACGGCCGCTAACGAGGCATTCACGCTCTCCAGCGAGGCGCTATCGCCCAGCTGTTCACGCAGCTTCTGGCACTGCTCACCGACGTGCTCGGCCTGTTGCTCCAGGCGCTGGGCATCTTGTTGGGCGCTCACCCATGCCTGTCGAGCGCGCTCATGGGCGCTGCGCGCCTGCTTCACCTCCTCTTGCGTGACCAGTAGCTGGGCCGTCGAGGCAGGCGCGGGATGCTCACGGCTGCCACACACCGGACAAGGCTGGCCACCTTCCAGCTGCTCAGCGAGCAGAGCCGCCTGGCCCTGGTGCCAGCGCATCTCCTGCTCGATGGCGTGCTGCTCCTGTTGTGTGGCCGCACGCTGCTTCTGCTGTGCATTTTCGCGCGCCCGGGCCACTTGCTGGGCAAGCGCTTGCTGCTGTTTCTCCAGCGTGGCCAATGCCTGACACTGATCGAGAGATTGCTCTAGCGCATAGGCCTGGCGTTGCAGGGCGGGCAGCTGTTCATATTGGGCATTGGCCGCCTCGAGCGTTTCCTGAGCCTGCTGGTGAGCCGCTTGGCGCGGGGCAATGGCCTGTTCGGCGGCGGCCCACTCGCGCTGGGCCGCCGTGGCGTTTTGCTGGGCGCTTTGCCGGGCATAAAACGGTGTTGCCAGGGCCTGGGTCTGCTCATGCTGCCGCAGCTGCTGCTGGGCACGCTGCACGGCCGGCTGCTGCACCAGCAGCGCGGCCTTGGCATTGACCAGCGCGGCGTGCTGCGCGAACTGGCGGGCCAGCGCTGCCGCCGACTGGGCGGCCGCCACGGCCTGCTCCCGCTGCTCGGCGGCCAGGGCCAAGTCGTGCCTGGCGATCTGGTGGTCAGGGGCCAGCGCAGCGAGGGCAGCTTCCAGGGCGGCTTCGCTCTCGACATCGCTGGCCGCCAGCATGCCCTGTACACGCTGGCGGTGGTCGTTCACCTCACGCACGATGTGCTTGGCCTGGTCCGCCAGGCGCTGTTCGATGCGCTGGAAGATCTGGGTCTGAAACAGCTGGGCAAAAATCTCCTCGCGTTCCTTGGAGCCTGCCAGCAACAGCTCGCGGAACTTGCCCTGGGGCAGCACCATCACCTGGCGGAACTGCCGAGCATCCAGCCCCAGCAACTGCTGCAGCTGGCCGTTGGCATCGGTGACCTTGCGCGCCACCAGGCATTCGTCTTCCTGACCTTCTGGGGTCAGCCGCCACAGCTGGGCTTCGGCAGCCTGGGTGGTGGTACCCTCGCCATTGGCTTTGGGGCGCTCCTGCTGGGGCACGCGGCGCACCCGATAGGTGCTTTCCCGCAGGCGAAACGTGAGGGTGACTTCGGTGAGCAGGTCTGGCGCAGCCTGGTCGCAGCGCATCTGGCCAGCATCCCGTTCATTGCCGGTGGTTTGGCCGTAAAGTGCGAAGCAGATGGCATCGAGTATCGAGCTTTTGCCAGCACCGGTGGGGCCATTGATCAGGAACAGCGGGCTTTTGCCCAGCGCGGTGAAGTCGATGGTGTCACGCCGGGCAAACGGGCCAAAGGCCTGCAGGGTCAGTGTCAAAGGCGTCATGCTGGCCCCTCCTGCTCGCGGTCAAGGGCGGTGATCAGCTCGCCCATGGCGCGGGCCTGCTCGTCATTCATGGGCTCGCCGCTGGTCTGGGCGAAGAAATCGCTGAACATGTCCAGCGCGCTGAAAGCGAGTCGTTCACGACTCAGCGACTGGCGACCTGCCGTTTCCAGCATGCCGGGCTTCTCCAGATGCAGGACGTTGGGATACACCGCCCGCAGCTTGCCCATGGGGTCGAGAATGGCGTGCCGGTCGGTGAGGCGCACCAGCAGGTAGTCATCGGCACCGGGGTCTTCGCCCCCCATGGCCAGCAGCTGCGCCAACTCTCCCTCCAGCACGCGCACGTCGCGCCTGGGCGTCAACGGATGCTGGGTGATGCTCACCAGACCTTCGCTGCCCATCTCCACCAGGGTGACGCCCTTGCGCTGCGTCGCCTCGGAGAAGCTGTATTTCAGCAGCGAGCCGCTATAGCGGATGTGCTCGCTTCCGCGGTACTGGGGGCCATGGAGGTGCCCCAGCGCCACGTAATCGAAACCCTGCATGGGTTCCCAGGCAACGCTTTCGGCACCGCCCAGGGTGAGCGGGCGTTCGGACTCGCTGGCCGCCCCGCCCTCCACGAAGCAATGGCTCATGAGCAGCGCCGGGCGCGCGGGATGGCGCTGAGCGTGAATACGCTCCAGCAGGTAGCGGTGGGCGGCATCGAAATCGCGCACGTCGGCGCCAAACTCGCTGCGCACGTACTCCGGGTCGGCGTAGGGAATGCCGAAGACATCCACCGTCACGCCATCGACGGCAAGCGTCACCGGCTGATCGCAGGTGGCCAAATCGGTGAGGATGTGTAACCCGGCCTGGCGCAGATGACGCGCCCCAAACCCCAGCCGCGCGGCGCCATCGTGGTTGCCAGAGATCATGATGACCGGCAGGCTACGTTTCTCGCACAGCTCGGCCAGTATCTCATCCAGCAGGGTCACCGCCGCTGCCGGGGGCACCGAGCGGTCGTAGATATCACCAGCAATCAGCACCGCATCCACGCGCTCACGGTCGATGATCGTCAGCATCTGTTGCAGGACATGACGCTGGTCGTCCAGCAGCGAGAGATTGTGAAACAGCCGACCCAAATGCCAGTCGGCGGTATGAAGTAGTCGCATGACAGGCTCGATCCAGAAAGTATGACCGCATCATACCAACCCGATGGCCAACGACGCACAAAAGCCGAGCACAAAAAGCCCCGCACGAGGGCGGGGCCGGAGCCTGGTGGCTTCCCGCTGGCCCACCAGAGGAGCCAGCGGCGACACACCGGGTTAGTTGCGGAACGCGTCCGGGTATGTGGTCAAATCCACACCCCAGAGTACCGGCAACATGAAGTAGACCGCCGCGGCAATCAGGAACATGGAAATGATGTTCAGCCAGAAGCCGTTGCGCACCATCTCCATGATGGTGATCTTGCCCGTGGCAAAGATGATTGCGTTGGGCGGCGTGCCCACCGGCAGCATGAAGGCACAGTTGGCCGCCATGGCCGCAGGTACCATCAACACGAAGGGATGGATGTTCAACGCCAGCGCCAGCGACGCCAGTACCGGCAGAATCATCGTGGCCGTGGCCGTGTTCGAGGTGATTTCCGTGAGGAACAGCACCATGCCCGTGGCCAGCAGAATCACCAGCATGAAATTGACGCCTTCCAGAACGCTCATCTGACCGCCAATCCAGGACGCCAGGCCCGAAGAGCCGAAGCCCGCCGCGATGGCCAAACCACCCCCGAACAGCAGCAGAATGCCCCAAGGCACGTCTTTGGCCACGCTCCAGTCCAGCAGGCAGCCGCCTTTGGAGGGCGAAGGAATCAGGAACAGCGCAATGGCCGCGGCAATCGCGATCATGGTGTCGTTGATGCCAGGGATGTTGATGATCTGCCCCTGCCACAGGAACGAGCGGGTGATCCAGAAGAATGCCGCGAACAGGAAAACGCCCAGTACGGCTTTCTCTTCGAAAGATATCTTGCCCAGCGCCTCTTTCTCCTTGCGAATCAGCGCACGGCCACCCGGCAGCTTGGCCAGCTTGATGGGATAGATGAAGCGCGTCAGCATGACCCAGCCGATGAACAGCAGGATCACCACCACGGGGAAGGCAAACATCAGCCAGCCCGCAAAGGAAATTTCGACGCCAAACAGCTCGCTGACGATAGCGGCCAGAATGATGTTGGGCGGCGTGCCGATCAAGGTGCCCAGACCGCCGATGGTGCCACCGTAACCCACACCAAAAATCAACGACTTGCTGAACTTGTCGATTTCGGCACTGTGGTCTTCCGAGCTCTTTTTCAGCTCTTCCGTTACCTGGAAGACAATGGCAGTACCAATCGGCAGCATCATCATGACCGCTGCGGTATTGGATACCCACATGGACAAGAAGCCGGTGGCCGCCATGAAGCCAAAGACGATGCTATTGATGCTGGTGCCCAAAATGGAAATGATCGACAGCGCAATGCGCTTGTGCAGATCCCATTTTTCCATGGCCAGAGCGATCATGAAGCCGCCAAGGAACAGGAAGATGATCGGGTTACCGTAGGCGGCCGTCACCGTATTGCCATCCAGGGCGCCGGTAATCGGCAGCAGGATGATGGGCAGTAACGAGGTGACCGGGATCGGAATCGCTTCGGTGATCCACCAGACGGCAACCCACAGCGTGGTAGCCAGCACCATGCGCCCTTCGAAGCTCAGGTCGGCCGGATGGAAAAACAGCAAAACAAAGGCAAAGAGAGCTGGCCCGAGTACCAGGCCAATTTTTTGCGCCGTGTTGAAGGCAGGCGGACGCGGAGGCTGATTGCCTGGCTGTGCGTCAGAGGAACCACCTCGCCCAGCGCTGCCCGTGCCAGAAGTGGGCAGCGCACACATGAGGAGGTTTTTTGCTTGGTCGTGGGAATGCCAAAGGGAGTCCCAGAGCGTCATCGTGGCAGTTCTGCGCATTATGAAGTACCGCTCGCAGTCAGGGTGAACGAATGGGCGCCGTACGGGCCAACCCAAGGACAAATGTGCCAGCGCGTCTGGCTTTTTTGAGGTGCCCTTTATTCACTGCCATAAGCCATTAGTCCAGTAAATTGACGGCAATTACAACCAAAGTCTAAACACTTTGGTCGTAATTATTAGCATTGGCTAAGATGTTGCCCGCAGAGAATCAAGGTATACAAATCCGTTTCACTGCTCCAGGCTGAGCCCCACACCGCTCAGGAGTTCACCCATGCTGGACCGCTTTACCATGCCCCTGACCCACCCTCCGCTACGCTGGGTCGCCCGCGCGCTTCATGCCTGCCGCATCACCCCGGATCAGGTGACCCTGGCGGCCTTTCTGATCGGTATGCTGGCCCTGCCCCTGCTGGCCTTCGAGCATTATGGCTGGGCGCTGCTGGCCATCGTGCTCAATCGCATCGGCGACGGCCTGGATGGCGCGCTGGCAAGGCTTGGCCAGCAACAAAGCGATGCAGGCGGGTTTCTCGACATTGGGCTGGACTTCGTCTTTTACGCCGCCGTGGTACTGGGCTTTGCGCTGGCAGCCCCGGCGCAAAACGCACTGCCCGCGGCCCTGTTACTGTTTGCCTTCATTGGCACAGGCACGTCGTTTCTGGCGTTTGCGATTGCGGCTCGAGCACACCAGGTGGAACGCCCGCATTTTCCGCAAAAAGCCTTCTATTACCTGGAGGGTTTGACGGAAGGCACGGAAACCGTGATAGCGCTGATCGTGTTCTGCCTGTTTCCCGACCATTTCCCCTGGTTGGCGTACCTGTTCGCTGCAGCCTGCCTGATCACCACGGCAACGCGGCTGTGGGGCGGCTACTGGACCCTGCGCCATCACGATGACATGACACGATAGTTAACATTTTGTATAGCTTTTATGAATTATTCCGTGACGCCATGGTCTCTGCTTTCAAGACAGAACACAGTGTGACAACAAGCACTGACAAAGCGCTACCGCAGTATTGCTAGAGGGGGTCACACACATTACCCACCCTGAGGGAGGTAAGCTGATGCGACAACATCTTTATAAAGGCACACAGCCAGGAAGCCGTGAGCATTTAGAAAAATACCTTATGGATCAGAAGCGTAGCCGCGCAAAAGTCAAAGAGCCCGATAAGCTCGTCATTGCCACCAGCGCGTTTTTCCTGGGCTGCGCCATGACGCTACTGGCCATGATGACGTTTTAGCCCATCGCCAGCGGCCCACAGCACCACTGAAATCCCCACCTGCCGCGTGGGGATTTTTTTAATTCATGTGATTTTTTCCTTACCTGCCACACGGCGATTGATTCTCGTCTCTCCCTGTATTACTCTCAATTGGTACAAGACGCGTACAAATAGCTACCACAGGGCAATCTGACGCATCAACCTGCTGATACAGCAAGGGAAGATGGCCCTTCAAGGGCGATCACTAGCATTCACAAGGAGACGTGGCATGCCATTTACACAGTTGACCGATATTTCTCAGGAAGGACTGCAACTGGCCATTCGCGAACTCAGGGAAGAAATGTTCGACACTCCCGAGTGCGATTACACCATCGCCAAGCTGCTCTGCCATTGCGGCCAGTTCGAAGCAGCAGAACGTCACATCGATGACATGCTGCTGAAATGGGGCACCTCTCCGGAGGTCGTCACGCTTACCGAAAAGGCCTATGCCGACATGGCGACCTTGAGCGCCGCACAGCACGCTGAATCTTCCAGTGCCGCTAATCAAGCGATGAAAGCGACGTCATCCGTTTCTGTCGCCGTGGCTTGATGCACTGACTACCCAGTTTCCTACAAGGCTTACTTCGGCTTGCGCTCCCTGAGCGCAAGCCGTTTTTTTTAGTCCAGATGCTCCAACGTGACCACGATATCCTGGCGCGATACATCGATGTTCCAGAAGGTATAGCTATCGTCATCCTCATCGACCAGGCGAATATCGAAGTAAGGGCTGCGATAGCCCGTCAACGTCACCCGCTGGGTATCACCATTCATCAACACATCGCTCCCAAGCACGTCCTCTTCCCAGCTGGAAGACGATGCTGGGCTCACGTACATGTAATAAATGGTGTAGCCGGTACGATTGGTGATATCCACATAGTAATCGTCCGCCATCACGAGCGACGAGCTGCACAGCAGCAATAAAGAGAAGAGCCACACTTTGATACGCATGGGTGTATTCCTGATGTTTTTTTAGAGGAAACCACGTTAGCGCGCCAAGCCTGCTGACGCCGAGCCCAGACGCTAATATCAGTATATCTCTGGCCCGCCATTTTCGAGATAGCCTTAGGCGCTTTTTTGCAGCCCCCCACAGCTTCTGCGTAGCTGATAGAATACTGCCCCTTTCAGGCACGGGCTGGCGGCTTGCCAGCTCGCGGCTCCACCGACTACTGCACCTACTATTTGCACCTACTATCTGCACCTACTATCTGCACCCACTACCTGAGAGTTCCGTCATGATAGCTACCGCCACTGCCCTCTTCCGACCACTGTTACAATGGGGGCTCGTACCCCAGATCGTGATGGGGATCATTGCGGGGGTGCTGCTGGCGCTACTCGCCCCTACGGTCGCCAGCGATATTGCCCTGCTGGGCCAACTGTTCATCGCCGCCCTGCAGGCCGTCGCCCCCATTCTGGTATTCGTACTGGTCGCTGCGGCTATCGCAGCACATCGCCAAGGGCAACCTACGCACATTCGTGCGGTGCTGCTTTTATATGTATGTGGAACGCTGATCGCCGCGCTGATTGCGGTGGCCGCCAGCTTCTGGATGCCGACCGAACTGACGCTGGATGCCGGCCAGGTAGACGGCAACCCGCCCAGCGACATTTTCAGCGTACTTCGTGACTTGCTGCTGAACGCGGTCACCAACCCGGTCAGCGCGCTGATGGAAGGCAACTTCATCGCCATTCTGGCCTGGGCCATTGCGCTGGGTCTGGCGCTGCGTCAGGCGGCCGATACCACGCGCCAGGCGCTGCAAGACCTCTCCAACGCCATTACCCGCATCGTGACGCTGGTGATTCGGCTGGCCCCCATTGGCATTTTTGGCCTGGTGGCGGGTACGTTGGCTGAATCCGGTATGCAGGCGCTGCTCAACTATGCCCAATTGCTGGGGGTCATCGTGGGCTGCATGCTGTTCGTCGCCCTGGTGAGCAACCCCTTGCTGGTCTATCTGGTCACTCGTCAGAATCCTTACCCCCTGGTGTTCACCTGCCTGCGCGGCAGTGCCATTACCGCCTTCTTTACGCGCAGCTCGGCGGCCAATATCCCGGTGAACCTGGAACTGTGCCGCCGCCTCAAGCTGGATGCCGATACCTACTCCATCTCCATTCCGCTGGGCGCCACCATCAACATGTGCGGCGCCGCCATCACCATTACCGTCATTACCCTGGCCACCACCCATACGCTGGGTATTGCCGTGGACTTCCCCACTGCCCTGCTGCTGTGCGTCGTCTCGGCCCTGGCGGCCTGCGGTGTGTCTGGCGTGGCCGGTGGGTCGTTGATGCTGATTCCCATGGCGGCAAGCCTGTTCGGCATTCCTACCGAAGTCGCCATGCAGGCCGTGGCAATCGGCTTCGTCATCAGCGTGGTGCAGGACTCCACCGAAACGGCGCTCAATTCGTCCACCGACGTGCTGTTTACGGCTGCCGCCTGCCGGGCGCAAGAGGCGAAGCGCGCGTAGGCATTTGCCAGGGGGAGTGGCGGCTGACCACTGCCACTCCCCAGCACGCCCTCCCACGACGGTTACCCACGACTTTCTCTACGGCCCTCTCGCACTACCCGCTGGATGTTTTCACCAGTCTCGACAAACGCTCACGCTCATCCTCTTCATAAAAACTCGGGTCATCAAAGAGGTCGCGCTGGGTATCATCGAAGATCATTTCCAACACCTCTGCACTACTTTGCACCATCGGCTCGAAGTGCGCCGTATGCGTGCCCCATGCCCTGACACGGCGGCGGCGATAGAGGGCATAGATACCCAACAGGGTAAAGACGCAGGCAATATAGATCGGCAGGCCGTGGCTGCCGACCAGGGTCATCAGAGACCCCGCAGCCACCGGCGCCACGGCACACCCCGCGCCGTGCATGACCAGCATATCCGCCGAGCCCGAGACAATTTCATCCGGATGGAGCTGGTCAATCAACTGCGCTACCGCCAGCGGATAGAGGGAAAACGCCAAACCACCCCAGATAAAATAGAGCCCCAGCAGCACCTCGTGACTGGGTGCAAAGGGCATGGCGGCGGCGGTCAAGGCCGCCAGCAGCACCACCCAGATCATCACCTTGGGGCGGTCATGCTTGTCGGAAAAGCGGCCGATGGGGATCTGTAAAAGCGCGCCGCCCATGATCGCTACACTCATGACCCAGCCAACACCGCCAATATCAAACCCCAGTTGCGTGGCGTATATCGGCGTCATCGACCAGAACGCCCCCATGGCCAGCCCGGATAACGCGGCAGAAGCCACCGCCAGCGGCGCAAAGCTCAGCAGTGCACGCAGGCTGCTTTTGGGCCGCTCGGAGATTTTGGGCTGAACGCGACGGGTCAAGGTAATGGGTAACAGCGCCCAGTTGATCAAAATAGCGATCACCACAAAGAGTAGAAACCCTTCCGGCGAAGAGAGGCGCAACAGCTGTTGGGCGAGTGCCAAGGCACCCAGGTTAACCACCATGTATACCGCAAAAATACGCCCCCGCTCATGGCTGGCGGCTTGGCTATTCAACCAGCTTTCGATCACCGTAATTAAGGTAATGAACGCAAGCCCGTAGATCACCCGCAACGGCAGCCATACCCACGGGTCGATAAACACCAGATGCAGCAGCGCCACCGATGAACAAATGGAAGCGCAGAAGCCAAAGGTACGAATGTGCCCCATACGCCGAATCAAGCGCCCGCTTACCCAGGTGCCGCAGATAAAACCGACAAAATAGCCAGACATGATGATCCCAAGCACCGCGCTGGAGAAACCTTCCGCCGTGCCCCGCAGGGTAAGCAGCGTGTTGAGCAGGCCGTTGCCCAGCAACAGCAGTGCCACACTGCGCAGTATCGACTTAACGGGATTGAGCATGGCTAATGAATACATCGCGCTTCCTCGTAGCAGCCTCGCTACAGACCATGCATGAAAGATGCCACTGGAAATCTTCTCTACGCATGACACGCCCCTGACAGAAGGTCATAATAGTTGCCAGGCTAACGTTTCCTACTGACGGCCAAGGGAGTACGCCATCGTGAACCAGTCGATCGAGCCAGCCGATACGAGCCAGCATTCCGCCCTGCGCGCAGGCTTTCAGGGCGTTCGCGAAGCCATCCCTTTGCTGGGTGGCTATGTGCCCGTTTCGCTGTCGTTTGGCCTGGTCGCAACCCAGGCGGGTTTCACGACCTGGGAAGCCGCGATCATTTCGGCCCTGATCTACGCTGGCGCCTCGCAGTTTCTGTTCGTGGGCATGATCGCGGCTGGCGCGCCGCTGTGGCTGGTGGTGGCGCTGACCCTGCTGATCAACGTGCGCCATGTGGTGTATGGGCCGAACCTCGCGCCATTGCTACCCCGTAGCCGCCACTGGCCCTGGCTGATGCACGGCCTGACCGACCAGGTATTTGCCCTGGCGCTCACCCGCCTGCCGCAGCTCCCCGAGGTCAAGCGTTTTGCCTGGTTCGTGGGCGCGTCGCTGCTGGCCTGGGGGGTGTGGATCATAGGTACCATCGCCGGAGCCAGCGGTGGCGAAGCCGTCACCGCCCGCTGGCCATTGCTGGGAGAAATCATGCCCTTTGCCCTGCCTGCGCTCTTCCTCACCATGGTGGCACCGCGCTTTACCAGCAAACGCTGGGCGGCCGCCACCACTTGTACCGTGCTGGCCGCACTGGGCTTGAACCTGGCAGGCTGGAGCAATGTGGCCATTCCACTGGCGGCGGCCTGCGGCGCCTTGTGTTTCTACACCCTGACCTTTCGTAGCCGGGAGCACACGCCATGAGCGCATCGCTGTGGGTTGCCGTGGTGATATGCGCGCTGGGCACGCTATTGATGCGGGTGGTGCCCTTCCTGTGGATGCAGCGCCGCCTGGGTAGCGACACTGGCCTCAATGCCATGCCGCAGTGGCTGGTGATCCTCGGCCCGCTGATGATTGCAGGCGTGCTCGGGGTTTCCATCGTGCCCGTCAACCCCAGCCCGACCTCGTGGCTCGCCACGGCCATCGGGCTGAGCGTGACGCTGCTGGTATGGCGGCGCCTGCGCTCCCTGGGCTGGCCAGTGGCGGCGGGGGTGTCGGTGTTTGGGATGGTGGAAGTAGGATTCGCACTCCTTTGATAATGCTTTGCATTACTTTTTACAACCTGTCATGCTTTTTGCCTCGTTTCAGGACTCCAGGGCACGCATGTTCACGGCCAACTTTTCCTCTCTGGGCGGCGGGCGCCGTTTATGTGCAGCGTGGTCGCTGCTGCTGACGGCTTGCCTGACCGCCCTTACCGCCTCTGCCAAACCACCCGAGCCACAGATCGTTACGCTTTACCAGGGCGCAACCGACAGCGCCGTCGCACTGGGCATTACTCCCATCGGCGTCGTGGATGCCTGGCTGGAAAAGCCCATGTACCGCTACCTTCGAGCGCCCCTGGCGGAGGTCGCCCATGTGGGCCTGGAGACTCAGCCCAACCTGGAAAAAATTGCCTGGTTGAGACCCGATGTCATCGTGGCGACGGATTTTCGCCATCAGCGCATACAGCCACTGCTCTCTGCCATTGCGCCCACGGTCACGGCCGATAACGTGTTCGACTTCAAGCACACTCTGAACATGGTGGCCGAAGCCACTGGCCGCGAGGCAGAGGCTGCCGCTCTGCTACAGCGTTGGGCTGCCCGTGTCGACACGTTTCAACAGCAAATCACCCACGCTCTAGGCGAAGCGTGGCCCCAGCAAGTCGCGGTCGTGCGGTTCAAAAGTGACCATGTACGCATCTATTCGGGTGGGTTTGCTGGTTACATTCTGGATGAGCTGGGGTTCGAGCACCCCGAGACGTTAGACACCCATGGCTGGGGCATGAAGCTGACCAGCCCGGAAAACATTCCGCTGTTGAACACGGACGTGCTGTTTATTTTGCTGGAGCCGGACCCGGCCATTCTCGACAACTACCAGCGCTGGTCAGCACACCCTCTGTGGCAGCAGCTGGAAGCCGTGCAGCAGCAGCGTGTGTTCGAGGTAGACCCGGTCAACTGGATGATGGGCGGCGGTATTCTGGCTGCCAACGCCATGCTGGACGATCTCTTCCGACACTATGCGCTCCCCATGGATTGCAGCGCTGCCCTCTCTGCACCGGAGGCAGAGGTGTCCACATGCTGACCAGTCACACCGCCAAAAGCAGCGGCCTGCTGGTGTCTGGAACGGCCCTCGCGCTGGCCTTTCTGCTCAGTATAAAGATGGGGCCCACCGACATTGCCTGGCCTACGCTGTGGCAAGCGCTTGTCGCGCCAAATCCGGCCAGTGTGGACCACCTCATATTGCACACCGAGCGATTACCTCGCGCGGTGGTGGCCACGCTGGTAGGGGCCAGTCTGGCCATGGCAGGCGCGCTGATGCAAACCATCACGCGCAACCCACTGGCATCGCCTGGCATTTTAGGGATCAATGCCGGGGCGATGTGCTTTGTCGTGATCGCTGTCTCGCTGTTCCCCTTGCCCCCCCCCGGCCACTACGTCTGGGCGGCGTTACTGGGGGCTTTGGTGGCAGCGCTACTGGTCATACTACTGAGCAGAGGCCCGCGTGGGGAGCTGCCACCGCTGCGCGTCGTTCTGGCGGGAGTGGCCGTGACGGCCATGTTCGTTTCGTTCAGTCAGGGGCTGTTGGTGGTCGATCAGCAGAGTTTCGAAAACGTGCTCTACTGGCTGGCGGGCTCGGTATCCGGCCGTGACCTTGGACTGGTAGTGCCCTTGCTGCCGCTGTTTGGGGGTGCACTGTGTCTCTGCGCGCTGCTGGTGCGCCATGCGGATGCGCTGCTGCTGGGGGATGACATGGCCTCCGGGCTGGGGCTGGCGCCCACGACCACCAAGCTGCTGCTGGGGATTGCCGTCATCCTGCTGGCGGGTAGCTCCGTGGCGCTGGCGGGCATGATAGGTTTCATTGGTTTGATAGTCCCGCACCTGGCGCGGGCGCTTTTTGGCACGGGACACCGCTGGCTGTTGCCTGCCTGTGGCCTGCTGGGCGCATGCCTGCTGCTACTGGCCGATGTGGCCTCGCGCTTCTTGATCGCGCCCCAGGAGCTGCCCGTTGGGGTGATGACCGCCCTGCTGGGCACGCCGTTTTTCATCTATCTTGCCAGACGCACCATGGCCGCCCCATGAGACCACTATCCGCGACGCCAACGCCTACCGCCCTTCATTCGGCCCGCTTGCTGCCCAGGCTGACCGCACTGGCACTCTTGCTGCTGGCCAGCGCAGGCCTGTCGTTAGGTCTGGGCAGCTTCCCGACCTCTGCCATGGACGTATGGCAGGCGCTGGTGGCGCCCCACACCAGCGAGGTAGCCTTCATTGTCTGGGAGCTGCGCCTGCCGCGCATTCTGCTGGCCATGTTGGTGGGGGCAGCGCTCGCCGTGGCGGGGGCGCTGCTACAAGGCATCGTGCGCAACCCACTGGCCTCGCCGGATGTCATCGGGATCACCAGCGGGGCTGCATTGGCTGCAGTGCTGTTTCTCTCCCTCCTCAGCAGCACCTTGAGCCATCGCTGGTTGCCGGTGGCCGCCATGTTGGGCGCGTTAATAGCAGCACTGCTGGTGTTTAGCCTTGCCTGGAAAGAGGGTCTTCACCCATCGCGGATGGTTCTGGTGGGGATTGGTCTGGCAGCCACCATGGGGGCCGGTACGACCCTATTGATCGTGGTGAGCGACGATGCTGCTGCCATGTCGGCTTATGTATGGCTGACTGGTAGCCTCTATGCCGCCCAGTGGGAGGATGTGCGAGGGATACTGCCATGGCTGCTGATAGCGACGCCCCTTTGCTGCTTCTTTGCTCGCCATGCCGACGTCATGGCACTGGGCGATCAGGTGGCCGCAGGGTTGGGGGTCGCTATCACACGCAGCCGAGTGAGCCTGCTGGCCTGTAGCGTCGCCCTGGCCGGTGCCGCCGTGGCCTATGCCGGAGCCCTCAGCTTTGTGGGGCTGATTGCCCCACACCTGGCAGCAAAATGGGTAGGCCGTTCCATGGCGAGGCTGGTGCCTGCCTCTGCATTGGTAGGCGCCTTGATCGTCGTGCTTGCCGATCTCCTGGGCCGAGTGATGTTTCTACCCAAGGACCTGCCTGCAGGCATTTTCGTGGCTGGCATTGGCGCGCCGTTTTTCGTCTATATGCTGTACCGGTCGCGCCATGCCTGACGATCAGAAATCGAGACGGTACCCCAGCGTCAATGTCCGGCCTCGGCCAGCAAAATAGCGTTCGTCATTGACCAGCGCGCTTTGCGAGTAGTAGGTGACGTACTGTTCATCCAGCAGGTTGGATATCCCGACATTCACTCGCCCGACCGGCAGCTGGTAGCCCACGGCGGCATCCATCAGCAGGTAGCCATCGAACTCACGTTCGGGCTCGTCGAAGGTCATGTCGAAAGCATAGTTGGCTTGAACATAGGTCGAGAGCTGGTCGGTCCAGTTGGCCGACCAGCTTGCCACCAGGCGGTCCGGGGCCACATCGATGCCGGACAGCGAGGCATCCAGGTTGCCGTCGTCGTTACTGTCGTAGCGGCCGCGCATGCGGGAATAAGAGAGCCGACCGGCGTGCTGATCCGTGAACTGGTAACCCACGGCGGCTTCTACCCCCTTGATCTCGGTTTCCTGGCGCGACATGAAGAAGGCACCGTCGCGCTCGTCCAGGCGGCTGCCAAAATCAGACGACGACACATAGTAGTTCAGCTCGGCAGCCAGCCGACCGTCGTCGTAGCGAACACCGGTTTCGATATTGTCGGTGACGATAGGGCGCAGGTTCTCGATACTGTCGACCGACTGCCCCGGGGTTTGTATGCTGCGCAGCGCACGCCCCACGTCGGGCACGGTGAAACCTTCGGAGTAGTTGGCAAACAGACTCCAGTGCTGCACGGGCTTCCACACGGCTCCCAGGTTGTAGAGCGTCTCATTGAAGCTGGGGGAGCCCCCTTCCACATCCACGCCATTGCGGGTGTAAAGCGTCTGGTAGTCGTCGATGTTCAGCTTGGCGTACTCGTAACGCATCCCCGCCGAGAGCAGCAGCGACTCTGCCGGGCGCAACTCCGCCTGAAGGAATGGCGAGAGGTCGGTGTACTCTACCGGCGGCACATAGGTACGGTCGGTCTGGTAGAGGTACTGCTCGGTGTCATCGAACAGCGTGTCGAAGCCCGCCGTGAGCGATAGTCGGTCATCCAGCAGGTCTTCGCGGGTCAAGCTTACCTTGGTGCCCCATTTCGAGGTGTCGGCCATGGTCTGGTCGTAAAAAGTGCCGATGGGGGCATAGGCGGGGTCCTGGAACGTCGCCGAATTATCGGCTCCAAACAGCGCCTCATAATCCTGATAGAACACCTGGGCACTCAAGTGCATGCCTGCCAGGTCGTAATGGTCGTAGCTCAAGCCGGTGGTCCAGACCCGGTTATAAGGCGCTTTACCCTCTGGCGTGCCGCGCTCGGAAGTGGTCACCACGCCATTGGCGCGATCTCCGGTGACACTCAGATAGTTATTATGCCCCTCGATGTTGTAGTGATTGAGGGTGAACTGGAGACGCTGGTCATCATCGAACCAGTACGCCAACTTGCCAAGAATATCGAACGACCGCGCATCCATCAGATCGCCCTGGGTATTATCCACCCCCACCGCCTGGCCATTACCATCCAGAAACAGCCCCTGGTCTTCGAGGCTGGCGGAAAACAGATAATCCACGTTGCCACTGTTGCCACTGACGCCATAAGTGGTGCGATAGCTCAGGGTATCGCTATCCAGCTCCCGAGTGGGCGTCGTGACCTGGGCCTCTATGTGCTGGTTGAAAGACCCCGGCTCTGGGCGCTTGGTCACCAGATTGATGACGCCCCCTTCCGCGCCAATCCCGTTGGTGGCGTTGGCCCCCTGGATCACTTCGATCTGTTCCACCATGGAAAAATCGATGGTGTGGGCCTCGCGCCCGGTGGGGCGCAGCGGATTGGACTGAGGAATACCATCAATCAGGATCAAGGGCCTGCGGCCACGCAGCGTCTCACCACTGCCACTCATCTTTTGGCGGCTGGGCGAGTAGGAAGGCAGCAGGTTACTGAGAATTTGCGAGGAGTCGCTGGTCAGCTGCAGCTGCTGCTGGATCTCTTCCTCGCTGATGATGCGTACGGTCTGCGGCGAGTCCTCCTTGGTGGTATTGGTTCTCGACGCCGTGACCACCACAGTGGGCTCCGTATTGTTGCGGTTGCCTGGCGGCTCTACCGCAATGCTCTCCTGAGCATGGGCCTGACTGGCCGACACCAGACCGGCCAACGTGACGGTCGGCCAAAATACCTGACGCTTCATCGTACGCATGTTCTTTTTATCCCCCTGCGGATCAGTGTGACGTGAACTTCCTTCGCTGCAAACGCAACTCATCATTAAATGATAATGATTGTATTATGCATATAAGATAAGAAAGATCTAGGCTTGGGGAACGAACCGTTCGATATAATGAAATGACTGAGGGGTATGTCGCTTTGCCTTGGGCGCTCGGTGCCGGGCATCACCATTGAAAATGAGAATGTTTTGAATTAGGGTGCTGAGCTTCGTATTTTCTTGTGAGTTCGCCCATGTCCGCCACGAGCCCTCCCCCTCCTCGCTTGAAAGGCGATGCCCTGCAGGCAGGCTATGAATCGCGACGAGTGCTGGATGGGGTCGACATTGCCGTGGCCGAGGGCAAGCTGACGGTACTGCTGGGCCCTAATGGCAGCGGCAAATCCACCTTGCTCAAAACCCTTGCCCGCACGCTGACCCCGCAGGCAGGGCACGTCTATCTGGATGGCAAGGATATACACCGCAGCAGCACCCGCGAGGTGGCTCAGCGGTTGGGCATTCTGCCCCAGGGGCCAGTGGCGCCAGAGGGATTGAGCGTGCGGCAGTTGGTGAGCATGGGGCGGTTCCCCCATCAGCGGTTATGGCACAAGGATGCCGAGCGCGACGCCACCGCCATCCGTGAGGCCATGGCCTACGCCAATGTGACGGAGTTCGCCAACCGCAGCGTGGACGCGCTTTCTGGCGGCCAGCGCCAGCGCTGCTGGATCGCCATGGTGCTGGCGCAGCAGACCGACCTGATTCTCCTGGACGAGCCCACCACCTTTCTCGATTTGAAAGTACAGGTCGATTTGCTGGCGCTGCTTTCTCGCCTGGCTCACGATCATGGCCGTACGCTGCTGCTGGTACTGCATGACCTGAACCTGGCCGCCGCCTACGCCGATCAACTGGTCATGATGCGCGAAGGCGCCATCGTGACGCGCGGTTCGCCCAACGACGTCTTTACCGCCGACAATCTCAAACGGGTCTTTGATCTGGATGCCCATGTGCTGCACGACCCCGCCAGCGGCAGCCCCGTCTGCGTGCCTTTCAAGCGAGCCATGGCCTCATGAAACACACCTTCTGCGCCGACCTGAGCCGCCAGCAGAACGACCCTCTGGCAGGGAGTGCAGCCCACCTGGAACACAACCTGCTGATCAGCTGGCCCCGAGCAAAATGGCTTCGCACCCTGCGACATGCCAGCGACATGAGCGAACCGCTGAAACACACGCTGGACCGCATTGCCGCCAGCGGGCGCAGAATCAACCTGATTCATCGGCATCATCAGGATCACTATCAGCATCAGGTATTTCTGATGCCGGAAAGGCGCCGCTTCAGCGTGGCTCGCGAGCACCTGGAGACGTTCCTGCACGCCTGGCAGCACGACCTTCCACTGGAACAATGGGAGCAGCCACCCCCCGAGCACGACCTGATTCTCTGCTGCACCCACGGCAAAAAGGATAAATGCTGCGCCAAATACGGCTATCAAACCTACAAGGCACTGGCCAACACGGTGGCTGACGAGCAGCTTCCCTTCGACGTTTGGGAAAGCAGCCACCTGGGCGGCTGCCGATTGGCGGCCAGCCTCCTGCTACTTTCTCCCGTGCGCAAGTACGGGCGCATCACCCCTGCAGAAGTGGCTGCGTTCCTGCACAGCGAGGCGCGCCAACAGCGCTATTTACCCGGCTATCGTGGCGACTCCCAACTGTCACCCGCTCAGCAGGCCAGCCAACTGGCCGCCCTGCACCATTTGAGTGATGCACAAGAACAACCCCACCTGACCCTGCTGAACGACGAAGGCGACGAGCAGCAGCGCCGGATTCAATGGCAATGGCAGCGCCCTGATGGCCAGGGCCAGCTGACCGTCTATTGCCAAGCCACGACGATCCAGCGTGTGGATAGCTGCGCCGACCTGGATCAGGGGCCAACAGAAAGCGTCGTGTGGCGGGCGTATGCTGTCAACGCCGACTGACCCGCCACCCTGCCGCCGTTACCAGCGGTAGCTTGCACTGCCTCTGCCAGGCACCGGCATAGCCCACCATATCCAGCACTCGATGGCGCCATTTCGATATACGTGACCTCGGGTTGCCCGCCGCATCGTCACTTCCGGGTTTTCTAATTGAAGCCACCCGATACGCCGGATAGAATGAATTACCAAATAAAACTTCATGATTGGGTAGATGGCCCGATACCGGAGCCCTCACACCATGGCCAAATTCATCCCCACGCTCACCACCATTCCCCGCATGACCGCTGGCGAGCGACGTGTCGCGCAACGCCTCGATAGCCTGCTGGAAGACGACTACATCGTCTGGTACGACATACCGCTGGGGCAAAAGCGCCGCTACCCAGATTTCATCGTTCTGCACCCTGCCCGAGGGCTGCTATTTCTCGAAGTAAAAGATTGGAAGATCGAAACGCTCCGCTCGATCACCCCCGACAGCGTCGAGATCGATACGCCTCAAGGGCGCAAGACCGTCAGTAACCCACTGGCTCAGGCCCGCCAATGCGCCTTTTCCGCCATCAACCAGCTACAGCGAGACCCGCAGCTCACGCAACGCGACGAGCGTTACCGGGGAAAGCTCTGCTTTCCTTATGGCTTTGGGGTGGTCTTTCCCAACATCACTCGGCTGCAGTGGAATAACGCGATTGCCGAAGCCGACCAGGAGCTAGTGCTGCCGAGCCACCTGGTCATCTGCAAGGACGAGATGGCCCCCTCCACCGACCCGGAGGCATTTCAGGAACGCCTCTGGAACATGTTCAACTATCAGTTTGGCGAAAAACTGAGCCTTCCTCAGCTCGACAGGATTCGCTGGCAGCTCTTCCCGGAAGTGCGCATCGACGCCCCCACCGGGGACCTGTTCGCTGACGAGGAAAGCAGCGAGACGCCCACGACCGAGGTCGTACCCGATATCGTTCGCGTCATGGATTTACACCAGGAACAGTTGGCGCGCAGCATGGGTGACGGCCACCGCGTGATCCACGGCGTGGCAGGCTCCGGCAAGACCCTGATTCTTGGCTACCGCTGCCTGCACCTGGCCCAGGCAACGACCAAGCCGATTCTGGTGCTGTGCTTCAACATCACCCTGGCCGCCAGGCTCCGCTGCTTCACTGCCGAGAAAGGGATTGCCGATAAAGTGCAGGTTCACCACTTCCATGAATGGTGTGGCCTACAGCTCAAGACCTACCACGTGAGCCTGCTGCCAGGTAGCCGCCCTGCTTACGAGCGCCAGGTCGAGAGCGTCATGGACGCCGTGGATCGAGAGCAGATCCCCCGCGCGCAGTACGCCGCCGTGATGATCGACGAAGGCCATGATTTCGAGCGGGAGTGGCTCAAGCTGGTCGTTCAGATGATCGACCCGGACACCAATTCGCTACTGCTGCTCTACGACGATGCGCAGTCCATCTACCGCAAAGGCTCGCTGTCATTCCCACTGTCGGCGGCTGGCGTTCAGGCGCGCGGTCGTACCACAATTCTCAAACTCAATTACCGCAACACCCGGGAAATTCTCACCTTTGCTTACGACTTCGCGCGGGACTTCCTCGAAGCGCACGACACCGACGAAGACCATGTGCCGCTGATCGCACCGGAAGTGGCCGGGGTCAGCGGCCCACCTCCCGCGTTTCGCGACTTCGACAGCGACCAACAAGAGAGCCGCTATCTCGTGCACTGCATCAAGGCGTGGCAACAGCAAGGCAGCACGTTAAACAGCATGGCCGTGTTGTACACCAACAACGCCCAAGGGCTTCATTTCCACAAAGCCTTTCAAAAAGCGGGCATTCCCAGCCGCTGCTTGCAAAACGCTGCCGACAAACGCGCTTACAACCCGGACGCCAACGAAGTGGTGCTGTTGAGCCGCCAAAGCAGCAAAGGCCTCGAATTCGACACGGTGCTGCTCAGCGGGCTAGGCGCCCTCAGCAACGATGAAGCACAACAAGCCCAGGAAGCCCGCCTACTCTATGTCGGCATGACCCGAGCCCGCCGCCGCCTGCTCGTGACCAGCAGCCAGGAGAATTGGTACACCAAGCGGTTGAAGGAACTGGCGAGGGCTGGGTGAGGATGATGGTGTGTGGCGCGTGTTGGGGCTCTTTTAGTCTTGCCCATTGTGAGTATCTGAAATTTATCAAGTGGTAATAAAGAATGAAGATAAAAAAGCAAGAGTAAAGAAGCGAGGAAGGTGGTGGGCCCAGCTGGACTTGAACCTACGACCAAGGGATTATGAGCTCGCTTTTAAAACAAGAAATTACTGACAAAAAAGTAAAAACTACCGTAATCGAACGAAAGGCATAGCACCGTGGAATCAGTAGGTTAGCGAAGTTTGAGGATAGAACAGGAAGCTGGTGTGTGTACCGTTGCTGCACCGCTCTGCTGACCTCGCCCAGCTACCATAAGCAACGAAACGTTGAAAGCTATGTACACGAGGCTCAAGCAGAGCCTACCTGCTTTATAGAGCGGTTGCCATCATGGAAGTGGCTTTACTGATTGTTGTGATTGTGGCTCAGTTGGTCATCCTGGACACTACAGGTAGAGGCTATACACTTGATCACCCAGGAAAAGGGCATAGCTCTCACCCTGAACACGTTCTAGACGGCAACGACCGTAGGTGAGAGACTGCTCCAGGGCCAGCTTCGTGAAAGGTGACACATGCCCATCTCGGAAGAACACCGCCACAGTAGCGAGACTACTATCCCTCGCCGAGCGAGCATGGCATATCGAGTTGTAGATGGTCCCAATATGGTGCCTTCTTGGCCCCCCGGAGTTCAGCTTCGTACTACTCACGGGTGTCATGTAAAGGATATTTTTCAAAAAAACCTTGGCTACAGATAAGATTCTTTATACAAGCCTAAGCAAACACCCCATGAAAACTATTGTTCGTTCCAGCATCGCTACAAACAGCCAAACTCTCAAAAAACAAAAACAGTGCTTTCGCAAATATTTGTCTCAACTTCAAGCTCTACCTAGCTGCCTCACCCCCCGAGACATCCTTCTATCGATTCTTGATCGCTATCTAGACTCACCGGAGGCCTTCAAGGGCATTGACTATACTTGCGTCAAAAACACAGCCGTAGATGACACACTCAAATGGCTCATAGATCTGGATCTTGAATATGCCGCTTACTGGGTAGGCTCCTTTTACTCCAATCTTATCCCCTCAGAAATCCGTAAGCGTCAGGCAAACTACTTCACCCCACCACCACTGACCAACCGGCTTCTAAACAAGATAAATGGAGGCGAGAAGAGCTTGTTATTTGGCAAAATCATTGATCCTTCCTGCGGTGGTGCAGCATTCCTTATTCCTGCCCTCCTTCGCCTTAAGGGCAATAAGCGATTTCAGAGAATGACCCCGCATGAACGTTTACTTCACGTGGAATCCCACTTCTTCGGCGCTGACATTGACTCAGTCTTAGTCGAGATCACGAAGATTTTTCTCTACGCTCTAATGGCCGATGATATCTCTTACTCAACCTACAGACCTCAGTGGAAAATCCTGACTGGAAATGGTCTAGAGGCTTTCAGTGAAGCACTAGGCTCCTTCGACTTGGTGCTGAGCAACCCTCCCTATCGCAAGATGAAGCGTGCTGAAGTGGAGAGGCTAGATACCCCTCGTCTGCGCAATATTGTGGAGGGCCAATCAAACCTATATGCCCTATTTAGTTTACGGGCACTGGACCTGCTCAAGGACGGTGGCGAGGCTTGTCTCATTACTCCAATGAGCTTCTTTTCCGGGAAAACATTTTGCAAGCTGCGTCAGGCCCTCGACAACGAGGCTCACATCAAAAGCTTGGACTTGATTCATGAAAAGGGTAGCTCCTTCTTCGGCGCAGAGCAGGATGCAGTACTGACTCACTTGAGTAAGACTGGTCATCTTGATAGCCATCAGACGCAGATCAGCCTTATTGACACGGAAGAACGAGTAACCGATTTGGGGAAGTGGACCATTAGCCAAGGTTCCTCGCCCTGGACATTCCCTAGGACAGTTGAAGGTGTACATGTACTGACTCGTTCCCGGAAATTTAACGCGAGGCTTGTGGATTATGGCTACAAAATCGTTACAGGCCACCTAGTCGACTACCGAGATAAACGACCGAGATACGCCAGTCTAGACAAGGCACCGAACCCCCGAAATGTGCTCCCTTTGATATGGGCCCATGCCGTCCAGCCGGGCGTACTTGATCTTGAGCGGGCCCGAGAAGCTGGGTGCCCTTGTTTTGTAGATCAATCTACCAATCCAAGCAGAACCGGTGAAATCCATACACCAGCTGTGGCCCTACAGAGGGTTACCGCGCCCAAACAAGCGAGACGCCTGGTTGCTGCTGCAATTCCTACCGAACTATACGAGGCCTTTGGAGGTGTAGTGGGTGAAAATCACGTCCTCTTTCTCGTTGCTACAGAGAACCTACCTCTTATTCCAGCCGAAGGATTAGCGGTCTTGATCGGGTCGTCCTGGACAAATGAGCAGTTTCGTTGCATATCAGGGGCAACTAACGTATCCAGTTATGAACTGGGTCAGTTGAGATTCCCTCCTCCTGAACACCTAGCCGATGCTTACGAAAAAACAAGAGACTGGGCAGAGGCAGTAACACAGATTACTCAAGAGGACATAGTCTATGCCTGAAGGGGAGATCAGAATTCTACCCGAGCTAAATCAAGAACTGGGAACGTTCATGGAAGGCCTATTGGCTCAAGAGGATACTCCTGAGAAGCCACTGGAATTGTCCAAATCATTCCTTAGGTGGGTAGAGATAACACGCACTCTGGTAGATTCTGGTGGTATTGCAGCTCGTCTGCTATGGCCAGGCAAAGTGCCTCACCCAGGGCTGACCCACCTTATGGCTAACCTCGTCGCCTACGAGGAAGACTCTAGTGCGCTAAGAACCTTGATCTATCCAGCTTCGTTGTCGCGATTTAATCAACTTAACAGATATATTCTTTTCGGAGAGCACCTACGGAAACTGGCTAACGAGTATCAGGAGTACTACCTTTCCGAAAACGGCGGCTTGCGCTACAACACCACGTTGCTGCTGTTCGCTCTTGCGCGCTTACCATGGGTATATGCTAACGAGGTACTGCCGTCCTACCATTACCGCACCGGTGAGTCCACATGGCCCGTTCGCCCCGGGAACCTGTTCCGGGAGAGTGACCTCAGCTACCTCAAAGCTGGCGACCGCAAGAATGCCCGTGCGTTAATGGAGCAGAATGCCGTTCTCGAATCGCCCATGGGTCTGCTCTCCATCGGCGGGCGCGTAAAAAAGGACATGGTTACACGTGAATTGCACAATCTTTTCGCTGACCCAGTAGCGCGGCCAGGACTAGTCATCTTCGACGCTCGACGCATTATGCTCAATCTCTCTGGATGGGATCACGACTCCATGGTGGCGCGCCTGGCCGATCTTGTCTCTCTTATTGAGGAGACTACAAACCCACCGGGATTGCTGATTCTCACCGACGCTCCCTCTACTTGGCGTCACTTGCAGATCACTCTAAAAAGCCGTAGCGCTAATATCTCCGAGGCCATGACGCGTACGCTGCTAGACAATAGTGCTATATGGGCCACGCCCCGTGACCACATGCTTACCCAGTTCAAGGCGGAGACTTTGCAGGCCTACCAGGTTGAGCTCGACAAGCCATATGTCATCGATGCTTACGCAGCTTGTGTTATCCGGAAGCTACATCGCTTGCCCTACGAAATGAGTGCCATTGACCGCGATGGTCAGACTGTTCTGAGACATGCTTCCAGTGTTCTAGGCAACATCTCCGCCCTGACATTAAACCTCGAGAAACTCAAGGCACTAATGTCAGACATAACAGGCTTCGAACGATCCTTTGACCGCATCGATTGGCGCAAAGCTAAGCGTGCGGTACTCCAGTGGGCCCGTGATGCTAATTGGGTGCTCGAAGGCTCCGAAATTGAGGCAGCGCTCAATGCAGGCGATCAGCTCGTCGAACACTGGAAGGAAAAAGGACAGCCCTTTGCCCAAGCCGTAACCGAGCGTATCAATAAGTCTCAGGCTGACCACTTGCAGCTGGTGGTTGGCTCCTCTCTGGAAGCCTATGCCTGGAACCAGGCCAGCCTAGCAGGCTTGGAAGCTATACCTATATCTCGGGTTACCACCGATGTGGAACAGCACAAAACTACAATCTACACGGCTCTGACTTCGCAGCTGATCGACGAATTACTGCTGACTCCCCAATGCGATGATATCGAGATTGTTCTCACACCCAAACATGTGCGCCTAGCCCAGCACCATCTTGAGGGCCTGCTCGCGAGCTCGGGTCTTGAGCCATTCAAGCCGGCTATCGAGGGATTGCTCATGATTTTCGACGAGGCCAGCAGGGATGAGAGCTTTGAAATCCTGGTGCAGAGCCAGACCGGATCCAAAAGAGAGTGGGTATATGACAGTTACAGCTATGGCCCTGAGCTACTGATCCAATTAGATCACGAGGAGCTCTGGTACCGATGGAACAATTCTCAGTTTCTTCGTCAAAATCGCCAGGGTGGTATGGAGCTGGTGAAGGGACGGAGCCTGCGTAGGGGTGACCGGATACTCGGCATCAGTGATGAACTGCGCGAGGAACTGCGCGATTTTCTCAGTGAGAAAGACTTCGATGTCCTTATGTCCAGCCATCAGAGCAGCGGCTTGCTGAGACTCTATCACCGTGAAATTTGCCGCCGATATGAAAGTTACCCAGTATCGGAAGATCAGCGTTTCAAGGCGATTAGTAAAGCTATGGCGCAAGCGTACCCTAAGTTCAACATCAGCCGCGACATGCTGTGCAGCTGGCTAGCCCCAGCTCTAGAGGAGAACCTTAATGGCCGCGCACATGCCCCACAGAAAGAAGAGCACTTCAATGCCTTTTGCAACATTATGGGTGTCCCGGAGGCGATGTGGGACGTTTTCTGGCAGGCCGTCCGCGCCCACCGCGGAGCCCGGCGACGAGACGGCCGGATTGAGAGCGGCTTGATCCTCATGTACCTAATGAAACCGGAAGCCATCGTTTACCTAGATACTCCGAAAGAAAAATTGCAGCGCTTCAGAGAGCGTCTGTTGATGAACTTCTCGGAAATTACCGATATCAATCCATTGGAGGATGCCGATGATGAATCGTGACAATCCCGCCGATATTCCAGAGACGTTGAAGGAAGCCGTCACTCTGGGAATAGTGCAAATGCTCAATGATCGAGTTGCCGGGAGAGACGAAGATACTGACATTATTTTTGGTACAGCACCGACAGATGTCCTAGTCTCCGGTTTCCTGCTACCGCCGCGACCACAAAGCAGCGGGATAGCTAGGAATGAAGGGGATACGGATGAGACCCTCAAGGCATTTGACGAAGGTGATCCGGTCACCCGCCAGATTCATATCAGCAATCACGGTCTGGACTTACTAATCCATGCGCACGGCGAAGGCACCCTCACCGTGCGTCCGCGCTTTAACATCTATCTGCGCATGATCCCAACCCAGGAAGAGCTCAAACAACACAATCTGCGACCGGTTCCGCGGCTCTCTGGGGATGCCCGACGAGTAATCAGGGAAAAGCTCAGAGCGCGCAAGGAAAGCTCCCTACCAAAAGAAGGGGAGAGCCAGAAAGCGCTCCATGAACGTCTGCTCGACGAAGTGCGCACGGAAATTGGCCTACCACGGTTGAGCATGGAGAAGGACATGGCTGACGAGGCGGCGGTCTCCCTAGAAGAGGCCGTGGACAGCCTGCTGGTTGATGCCACAGAAGGGAAAACAGTGCAGGACAAAGCGGATGATACAGCCAACGTCAACGCCCTGTTCGACCCTATTCCCGTGCCACATAAATGGGTGCGTATCCCGGTGCATCCCTCCCCCCTGATCCTGGATTTTCCGGCCTGCCGGCCCGACCTGGACACACATCTTCGCTCTCACGAGGCACTCATACAGCAAGCGATTAAGGATGCCATCCAAACCTGGATACAGACCGATCCCGAACGGGATCGGTACCTCTACCGAAGCCGCACATCTATCCTGTACAGCGAGCTGGAAAACTGGGACAGCTTCATCAATCGCGTCAATAGCGTAGACCAGTCTCCGGTGTTACCCGCGCACAAGGTGGCCTGGGATATCGGTTTCAGGAATAACTGGGCAAATCCAGAGCAACTGAGCACCCGAATATCCCTGATCAACGATAGTCGAGACCCGGATGACAAACGGAAACTTCTGCGGGCTAACCGTGACTGGGAAGGCGCTCTGTTCGATCTAAGCCTCGAAGTGGAGCTTGAGGAGAACCTGCATGTGCCTTTGAAGATGAGCCGCATCAAGCGCTCCTATCGAGTGAACCGCTTCCTGAACTACCCTGCCATCGGTATCAACGGCGGTGTGCGTCGCTTGCGTTCATTACCCGGGCGTATTCGTCTGGGAACCACCTGGACGCCACAATTCACTCAGCCGCGGATGGAGCCGGTGCCACACAAGGGCATTAATCGACGCATACGTGATCTCGCCCAGCCGGGTGGCCACGTTCATCTGCAGGGCTTGCGTGAAGCTTATGCGCACTGGATCGATGACGTGGCCAAAAACACCGAGCTAGAGGCAATGGGTTTCAGCGGCGAGGAACTAGAGAAGGAAAAAGGGGCTCTCGCCCGAGATGTTGAGGAAGGCTGGAAGGTAGAGATGGCTGCGGTCAGTGCTGGCCTGCATATACTGGAGAGCTCTTATGAAGCCTGGAAAGCCAGGGGGCCACAGAGCGACCCAAAGGCCGCGCCGTACGAGGCTTGGCTGGCCATGAACGAGACCATGGCAAACGTGATGCAGGTCTCTACGGGTAAAGACGATGCCCAATGGCGACTGTTCCAGATCGCCTTCATTCTCGCCAACCTACCGACCCTTGTGACACGCATGAAAGCCTTCCATGGCTTGTTTGAGGAATATAGGGACGAGGCAGTCACTCTACTGTATTTCTCCACCGGTGGCGGCAAATCAGAGGCCTTCCTCGGTCTGCTAGTCTTTAATCTTCTACTCGATCGCATCCGTGGCAAGCATTTTGGTGTAACCGCCATGCTCCGCTATCCGCTGCGGTTACTAACCATTCAGCAGGCCAGCCGTACTGCGCGGGTGCTTGCCCAGGCTGAGCTCGTACGCAAGTCACACCAATACGGCGGAGAACCTTTTGCTATTGGCTTCTGGGTAGGCAGTGGCGGCTCACCAAACTGGCGGAAGGATGTTAAGGGTGTTCCCCCCCTGAGCAAGGGGATCGGGCAGCTCTCTGAAAAAGAGGCCAGCACGTACGAGAAGGCCAAGGAAGACTGGCTCAAGATCATCAAGTGCCCTTTCTGCGGCAATTCCACCATGCTGCGCAAGGCGGACAACGGGCTGCTGGCCCACGTTTGTACTGATGTCCATTGCGGAACTCATGCCGGTCAAGCCTACCAGCCTCTGCCGTTCTACATTTGCGATGAGGATATTTACAAGAAGGCACCGTCGGTACTCCTCGGAACAGTCGATAAGCTAGCCCTTATCGGGCAGAACGACAGCACTCTCAAGAAGGTATTCAGCATGTTCGGACTCGCTGGATGGCTCGATGAGAGCGGAGAACTGGTGACGCCCACTCGCGCCAATCTCGAGGCGGCGGAGAAGACCCAAAGCGGATTCACTCGCCTAAAACCGGCGTTTGAGGACGGTGTTGACCTATTCCACGACCCATTCCCCTCTTTGCTGGTACAGGACGAAGCGCACTTGCTCAACCAGTCCTTGGGCACCTTTGCCAGCATTTTCGAAACTCTCTTCGAAGCCTCACTCGACCACCTAGGCGAGAATATGCCGGACAAGACGGTAGCCGGCTATCCAGGAACCGGGGACACCACCCGCCGCAAGGCCAAGGTCATCGCCGCCACAGCTACGGTATCTGATCCAGAACGGCACATGGAGCACCTCTACCAGCGCAAGATCCCAACCGTACAATTCCCCCATCCGGGTCCAGACATCTACCGCTCGTTCTACGCCCAACCTAAAGTGCGTGATAACCCACCTTCCAACCTCAAGCCGGATCAGGAAGAGCATACTGCGCACTGGTCACGCATTTATTGTGCGGTCCTCACCAACGGCCGAGCCCATACGTCGGCCACGGCCAATATTCTTGGCAACTTTCATCTGATCATCACCGAGCTTTACGAGGCGCTATATAGCTGCGATGAAAATCAACAGGAAGCAGCGCGTCAGAGACTATTGAAGGCCATTGACCCAGAGCACCCCAACGCGGGACAGTTTCGAGACCAACTCCTGCATGAGAGAACCACCCCTGAGCGGCTACTGACTCTTGTAGATCTTCATCGTATTGCGCTCACCTATGTCACAAACAAGAAAGGCGGCGACCAGGTTCTTAATGCGGAACGCGAGGAAATTCGCAAATGCCACGAGACCAAAGACCTGCCCTATGAGGGCGAGGTGACAAGCATGATCACCGGAGATGTCTCCCAGGGCGAGATCCAAAACATCATCGACATCGCCGAAAATATTCCGGCTCCGCGTACGCCAATGCCCGGTCTCAAGGGGCTCATGCGCTCAGTAATCGCCACCTCAGCAGTATCACACGGTGTCGACGTCGACGAGTTCAACTCCATGTTTTTCGCCGGGGTTCCCTCGAACATTGCCGAATATATCCAAGCCTCATCACGCGTGGGGCGCGCACATACCGGTTTTGTACTGTTGATACCGACACCGCAGCAGCGACGGGATCGATACATCGTCGAAGTCTTCGATGGCTTCCACCGTTTCCTTGAACGCATGGTGCAGCCGGCCCCGATTGACCGATTCGCCAGGCAGGCCATGGAGCGAAGCTTCCCCAGCATCTGGCTCAACTATCTCGGAGGCATCCTGCCGCTTTCTAAGTTCCTAGATGCAGACAAGCAGCGCTGGCGGGACGGTTCCTCCGTGAGCCAAGTTCTGCGGGAATTTCAGGGCGGAAAGGCAATCATGAATCGAGAGGCATTCAAGAATTATGTCAAGGAAGCCCTCGGAGTCAACCCGGAATTCCTTGAAGAGAGTAATTTTAAATACTACCGGAAGCATTTTGACGAGCTTACCGTAAGATTGATCAACCGCTTGCAGAAGGCCGTCAATGAATATAGCGACTCGGGTGACCTGTCGATGCACAGCTACTTCAGCGAATTTGCAATCGTAAAGGAAGAACAACCCATGACATCTCTTCGTGATGTGGATGAAAATGGGATCATCACGCAGAAAGTCAAACGGGAAAAGATCAAGGCCACGCGCACCTTGCTACAGGTGGCGAAGCATGGCAAGGCCTGAGGAGCTTCTAGAATGAATAACACTCGCACTAGTGACACTGCAGAAATTAAAGCCAAGATTATGTCACGCTCGCGCAGCCAGCTTTTGTCAAGCTATGCGCCGGGTAAGCTGTTTTCCTTTGAGGACGGACAGGGAAGCTGCAAGATCCTATCTGTTAATAGCACACCTTTCCCGGGCAACGACATCCTTTACATTCAAATGGCCTATCTAATTGAGGATACCGCGTCTGGCTGGTATAGCGTAGGTATGCGTTGCAGTGACAACATCGCCCCCCGTCAGGTACTAGACAGCTCACTGCTCACGGAGCATGGCACAGTCAACAGGCTCAAAAAGCTCGAAACTCTGTTTCATGTCATGAACCCCGACCAGATGGGTTATGAGGTCTTCCCGCTGACCTATACTTGCGGCCACTGTGACTACTTCCTGCGCTTCAACAAAGAGGAGCGTGCGGCGTCATTCTTCAACTCGAATGACGCATGCCCGCACTGCGGTGGAAAACCGCAGTGGCATCAAGTCGATGTGGTTAACGTGCATCCTTCTGGCCGGGTCGAGCCACTATCACCGGCCCGCTGGAATGTCGACGAGCATGGCGAAGTCTCTCAATGGAGCAGTGGCTGCACCTCCTGTGGGAGCACCGAATACACGCTTGACCACCGCAGTAGCAAGCTAAGCGAGTGGCAGTTTATCTGCGCTAACCCAAACTGCATCCAACCGCGAGATATCATCAACAACGACCGTGAAACCCTGGAGATTCTCGACAATCCGCTGGAGCGCATCCGGCTCGCGCGTTTCCGTGCCAGTCCAGCCAATGCATCAAGCACGCACTACACAATTCTGGATCAGTTTGTCATTTTAGGTGGTCTAGGTCTCACTGATAGCGAACGGCTGGAGGAGTTAAAGGAGGTCATAAGCCGGGATGACCATGCAGCATTGGAAAAATTTGTCGCCCACCGATATGGCTATGTGGGAGATGAAATGAATCCTGAGGATATCATCACACGCCTGGACAAAAACAATCTCAAATCAGTCGCCCAGGAACTAAAATTAGCATATGAAGGGTTAAAGGATGCCCAAAATGAAAAAACCTCTCCGAGCATTCTGTCAATCATGAAGAACCACTTCGAGGAATCTAAAAGAAAGGCTATTAACGCCTGCAGCGAACTTAAAGATGAAGTATTCCAGGCCCCAGCAGAAATTCGTGACAAGCTGATACCGGCTGTGCGTCAGGAATTCTCCTCTCGCTACGACCCTTTCCTGCTGGCTGTGGAACACGACTCGCTGCTCAAGGACATCATCCTGAGCGGAACCCATGGCGGCAGTCGCGTGTTTGTTCCCTTTAACAGCCTCGACGATCTCCTGGCTCCCAATGATCCGGAAGAGCGAGCTGCGATAGAAGACCGTGTCAACCAAGCCATGCGAGCTCTGGGTCTGGAAGAGGTCGGCCTCCTTAGAAAATTCCCCTTGTGCCGCTTCAGCTACGGTTTCACCCGCCGCGAGTCCAAACCTTACGTGGAAGAACAGAATGTCGTCATGCCGGTGCGCTTGAATTTGTTTCCCGTTTTACTAGGCGGCGACAAAACCGGCCACAAGAAAAGCCACAACAAACATCCAATCTACGCCATCAATCAGGATAATGAGGCACTCTACTTTCGGCTCAGTGAAGATGCTGTCTATCGCTGGCTGCAGGCCTTCGATGAACCACTGAGCGATCTTTTCCAGTGGTCGCCGGGAGACGAGGTCGCCTTTGGAGGCCGCCTCCTGGAGCGAGCACTTCCATGGGGACGCTACGTGGACAAACTCAATCCAGAAGACACCCACAAGGTGTATCCAATGGTGTACACCCTGCTACACTCCTTTGCCCACCTGGTAATCAACACCATCGCTCAGGAATCCGGCCTCGACCAAGCCTCCCTAGGGGAATATCTTTTCCCTGCGGACTTAGCCTTCGTGGTCTATCGCAATGGTGCCACCATGGACTTAGGCAACATAAGCTCACTTTGGCGCAGTCGACGCGATGCCCTGTTGAGCGACATGCTCAGCCCGCGTGCAACCCAATGTGGCTCCGGCAGTTTATGCGACAGCCGCGGCGGAGCCTGCCCAGACTGCATCATGATCCCTGAGGTCAGCTGCCTGGCGGGTAACAATCTGCTAACCCGCTCAGTTCTGCGCTCCGGTCCCAATTCCTATGAAGCTACTCGTGAACTCTGTCCCATCCTCCCGGGGTTCTTTGATGTCAACGAATCCGCTTAAAACTACCGTCCTGGATGTGTAGTGATTCAATAAAACCAGACACCAACGTAGGTGGTAATATTGCCACCAGAAGCGAGGTGTCTGATGACCAAGCAACGACGTGCTGTTTCGCCTGAATTGAAGCAAAAAGCTGCCAGCCTGAAGGTGACGTCGACATCGGCTGGGCTATGTCGTCCAGCCCGGATGCAAATCTTATTGTGAAAGCGCTGGATCACGCTTGGGAGCAACGTGGTCAGCCTAAGAGCGCCATGTTCCATTCCGGTCAGGGTAGTAACTATGCAAGCCACAAGTGCCGCCAAAGACTTTGGCGCTATCGAATGAAACAAAGCATGAGCCGACGAGGCAACTGCTGGGACAACTCCCCGATGGAAAGGCTGTTCCGGAGCTTGAATCAGAGTAGATACCGTCTTGGGGATATCGAAATCTACCTGAGGCCAAGAAAGACGTTAGTAGCTATCTGATGGGGTACTACAATCAGCAGCGCCCTCACACGTTTAACGATAACCTGCCTCCCGTGGAGGCTGAGGAAAACCTTAAATTACTGTCCGGTATAAGTTGACCACTGAAGGCAAGATAAAAAAACGGCGAGAAAGCCATTGAAGAGTGGTGGGCCCAGTAGGACTTGAACCTACGACCAAGGGATTATGAGTCCCCTGCTCTAACCAACTGAGCTATAGGCCCGAAAAGCGTGCATATCATAGCGAATGTGTGGGGGCACGGCTACCCCTTGGGGCGCTATCTTGTGGTAGGGCGGCACTTTTTCGGGCAGGCTGCGATACCTGACGTGATGCGGTTGCCCGCGGGCCTTCGGGCACTAATCGGCGCGGCCGGGGTCTGCTGATGACTGCTTCTATGGAGACACGCTGTGAAAGCCTTGATTGCTCTTTTTCCGCTGCTGCTGGCGCTGCCCGTTCAGGCCGACTGGCAGTTGGACCCTGCCCAATCGCAGGTGCGGGCGTCCATTACCCAGTTGGACGGTAGCGCGCCGCAAACTCATCATCATCACGTGAGCAATTTGCAGGGCGATATCTCCCCCGATGGCACGCTGCGCCTGCCGCTCCGGCTGAGCCAGACCGACGTGTTGCAACGTTTGGGTGACCTGCCGCCGTGGGTGGGCCTGCTGGCCAATACGCCGCTGGTGACGCTGGTGGCACAGATGCCACCCGAGCGCCTGGACCGCCTGGACATGGGCGAGGAACTGGTGGAAACCCTGACCTTTCGAGTCCAAACCGACCGGCTGACCCAGGAGGAAGCGGTGCCGCTGCGCTTTACCCGCGTCGGGCTGAACGAAGTGCGTGTCACCCATGCCGAACCGATGGCGCTGGATGGGAATGCCCTGATGGCCAACAGCACGCTGCGCACGGTGCTTTCCCTGCTGGGCTATCAGCAGATCGATGAGCATGTGCCAGTGACCCTGAACGCGCTGTTGGTGAACCGCTAAACGCAAGCGCCGCCCATGGGGCGGCGCTTGAGTGCGTGGCACGTGACGGCCTAGCGGCCCAGTACTTCCACATCGCCCGCCTGGGCGGCTCCGGTTTGTACCCGCCACTGGGCGGCGTAGTGGCCATCGGCCTGTAGCAGGCTGGCATGGCTGCCACGCTCCGCTACCTGGCCTTTCTCGATCACGACGATTTCATCGGCATGCACGATGGTGGAAAGCCGGTGGGCAATCATGATGACCGTACGCCCGTGGGCAATGCGCTTCAGCGAGCGCTGGATCGCCGCTTCGGTTTCGTTGTCCACGGCGCTGGTGGCTTCGTCCAGCACCAGAATGGGCGGGTTCTTGAGCAGCGCCCGGGCCAAGGAAAGGCGCTGGCGTTGGCCGCCGGAAAGGCGCACGCCCCGCTCCCCCACCGGGGTGTCCAGCCCTTGGGGCAGCGTCTCGATAAAGCTCCAGGCTTCTGCGGTTTTGGCAGCCTCGATGATGGCGGCTTCGTCGGCATCGGGCATGCCGTAGGCGATGTTGTCGCGAATACTGCCCTCGAACAGGTACACATCCTGGCTGACCAGGCCGATGGCCTGGCGCAGCGAATGCATGCTGACCTCGGTAATAGGCTGGCCATCGACCAGCACGCGGCCACTGGCTGGGTCGTAGAAGCGCAGCAGCAGCTTGATCAACGTCGATTTACCCGATCCCGTGGCCCCCACCAAGGCCAGCGTGGTGCCCGCCGGAACGTGCAGGTCTACCCCGTTCACGCCTACCTGGCTGGCCTCGTACTGGAAGCTCACCGCTTCGAAGCGCACCTCGCCTTTCACCGGTGCGGCCAATGCCTGAGTGCTGTCGTCTTTCACCGTGATGGGGACTTCCAGCAAGTCCAGGATACGCTTGGTGCTGGCCATGGCGCGTTCGAACAGGTCGATGACCTGGGCCAGCCCGGTCAGCGGCCAGAGCAGGCGCTGGGTCAGGAACACCAGCACGCCGTAGGCGCCTACGTTGAGGCTGCCGTTGAGCGCCATCATGCCACCCACGGTGAAGGTGGCCAAAAAGCCCGCCAGAATGGCCATGCGGATGACCGGAATAAACGCCGAACTGACCCTGATCGCCTGACGGTTGGCATCTACATAGGCTTCACTGGCGCTGCGCAGGCGTTCGGCCTCACGGGCTTCACTGGTGAAGCTCTTGATGGTGGCAATGCCGCTCAGGTTGTTGGAGAGCCGGCTGGAAAGGTCGCCCACTTTCTCACGCACCTCGCTGTAGAGCGGCCCCGCCTTGCGCTGGAAGAAGAACGCTCCCCAGATGATCAGCGGGATGGGCGTGAAGGCCAGCAGCGCAATCAGCGGGGAAAGCACGAAGAACACGGCCCCCACCGCCACCACGGTCACTCCCACCTGAATCAGCGCGTTGGCTCCGCCGTCCAGGAAGCGCTCCAGCTGGTTGACGTCATCGTTCATGGTGGCCACCAGCTGGCCTGAGCTCTTCGATTCGAAAAACGCCATGTCGAGCCGCTGGGCATGCTCATAGGCATCCTGGCGCAGGTCGGCCTGGAGCCGCTGGGCCAGGTTGCGCCACAGCACCTGGTACAGGTACTCGAATAGCGATTCCCCCGCCCAGATAAAGAAGGTCAGCACCGCGAGGATGGCGATCTGCTCGTGCGGGGTTTCGAACCCCAGGCGGGCCACGAAGCTGTTCTCCTGGTTGACCACCACATCGATGGCGACACCGATGAGAATTTCCGGGGCAATATCGAACAGCTTGTTGATGATGGAGCAGATCGTGGCAGCGGTAATCCGCCGACGATACCCCTTGGCGTAGCGCAGCAGCCTGACCAACGCCTGAAAACTTTGGTTGGCAGAACTGGCGGAAGAACTGGGCGTTGAAGAGGCCACGTGGGTTCCTTTTAGCGTGTTGTCATGTATTTTTGGCCTGGAACCCCTCCACGGGGCTCCGCTCATTCAGAACGTTCGGCGCGGCGCACGTTGGCGAGCAGCGGGCTGCCGGTATCCGGGTCCAGCAACAGCGTGCATTCTACCTGATAGAGCGCGCGCACCAAGGCTGGTGTCACCACATCGGCTGGCGCCCCCTGGTCAACGATCTGGCCATCGCGCATGGCAATCAGGTGGTCGGCGTAGCGGCAGGCGCTGGCCAGGTCGTGCAGCACCATCACCACAGTGCGGCCATGGCAGGCCAGCGTGCGCACCAGCTCGAAGACTTCGATCTGGTGGCCCAGGTCTACGCTGAGGTGGGCTCGTCCAGCAGCAGCAGCGGCGTTTGCTGGGCAATGGTCATGGCGATCCAGGCACGCTGGCGCTGCCCGCCCGAGAGAGCTTCCAGCGGTCGGTCGGCCAGCGCTTCCAGGCCTGCGGCGGTCAGCGCGTGCTGCACGACCTGCTGGTCTTCCGCCGACCACTGGCGTAGCCACCCCTGGTGGGGCTGACGGCCAAAGCGAATCAGCTCGGTGACGGTGAGCCCCTCGGGGGCCACGGCTTCCTGGGGCAGCAGCGCCAGTTGGGTGGCGAGCTGGCGCGTGGGCAGGCGCTGAATGTCGTGGCCATCGAGCAGTACGGCGCCACCATCGGGCTTATGCAGCCGGGCAAGCCCCGAGAGCAGCGTGGATTTACCACAGCCATTGGGGCCAACGATGGCCGTCACCTTGCCGCTGGGCAGCTCGACGCCCAGCTCCTTGATCACCTGGCGTTGGCCATAACTCATGCTGAGCGCGTCGGTGGCCAGGGTGGGTAAACCGGGGGCAGTGCTCATGGGCGACTCCGTTGCGGGCGCATTAAAATCCATAATAACCAGGGGCCACCTACCACGGCCGTAACGATGCCCACCGGAATCTCGATGGGCGCAAACAGGGTTCGCCCGGCCAGGTCGGCCAGCACCATCACCAGCGCCCCGGCCAGGGTGGCAGCCAGAATCGGCACATGGCGAGCGCTGGAGAGTGAGCGAGCGATTTCAGGCCCAATCAGCGCCACCATGCCCACCGGCCCTGCCACGGCAACGGCGAAGGCAGTCAACACCACCGAGAGCATCAGCACCTGAAAGCGGCGGGCGGTGACGCTGACCCCCAGGCCAGTGGCCGTGGCGTCCTTGAAGCGCAGCACGGTCAGGGAGCGGGCCAGCGCCATGGCCGCCACCAGGCCCAGCAGCAGCCCCACGCCCAACAGTTGAACGCTGCCGCTGGGCCGTGCATTGAGCGAGCCGACCGTCCACGGGTAAGCGGCGTTGGCGGTGTCGATGGCCACCCGCGCCAGCAGCAGTTGGGTAATGGCGCCAAACACGGCCCCTACCCCAATTCCGGCCACGATGAACCGATAGCCCTGGGTCCCGCTACCCGCCGCCAGGCCGAACGTCAGCACGGCCGCCGTGGTGGCCCCGGCCAGCGCCATGGCAGGCGGGGCAATGCCCACCCCCAACCCCACCACCGAGGCCACGGCAAAGGCAGTGGCGCCGTTGTCGATCCCGATGATGCCCGGCGTGGCCAGGCGGTTGCGGGCCAGGGTCTGCATCAGCACCCCGGCCAGGGCGAAGGCGGCCCCGGTATAGCACGCTGCCAGCAGGCGCGGCAGGCGCAGCTCGCGGACCATGAAGGTGGCCATCATATCCCCCTGCCCGGCCAACGCCGCCAGCACCGCACGAGGGGCCAGCGCCACGTTGCCCAGGCTCAGATAGAGCAGGCTGGCGGCCATCAGCGCCAGCAGCAACCCCGCATTCACCGCCACGGCACGCTTCTCCAGCAACACATGGTAGCGTCCTGTTGTGCTCTGCAAACGCCAATAGCCCGCCGGGGTAGCGGCGGGCGTGGCCAAGGGGGCGGGGGTTGTCATCGGCCACATCGGCCTTGCACCCAACGTCGATTTTGCCGTCATTTTCATAGCGTCAGCGTCCAGGCAAGCAGCGGGCTTGCACAGCATGAAGAGAGGGTCACAGCATGGGTAAACGACGGGCGCGCACCACGGCAATCAGCACCGGTGCGCCACACAGCGCCGTGAGCACGCCCAGCGGCAGTTCGGAAGGCGCCACGATGACCCGGGAGATGATATCGGCGGTGAGTACGATCAACGGGCCTATCGGCAGGCAGAACCAGAGCGTGCGGCGAATGTCCGGCCCGGCAATGGCGCGGGCCACGAACGGCACCACCAGCCCGACGAAGGCAATCGGCCCGGCAATGGCCGTGGCCGCCCCCACCAGCAGCGCCACACAGCCAATCGCCAGCCAGCGAATCAACCCAGGGCGATGCCCCAGGCCGCTGGCTGCCCGCTCGCCCAGCGCCAGCGCCGCCAGGGGGCGGGCGATGAGCGCGACCGTGGCCGCCGCCACTGCCAGGCTGGGGAGCACCGCCCACCAATCCTCCAAACGTCGGCCCGCCAGGCTGCCCACGACCCAGAAGCGGATTTCATCGGCAGCGCGCTGATCGTAGAGCAGCATCAGGGAGCTGAGCGAGCCCAGCAGCCCGGAAAACGCCGCCCCGGCCAGCACCAGCCGAACCGGGTCGTTGCCGACACCGCGAAAGCGCGCCACGCTGAGCACGCACAGGCAGCCGATCAGTGCGCCCAACTGAGCCACGGAGATACGCAGGGTGGCGGCGCTGGCCCCCAGCACCAGCGCCAGCGCCACGGCGAATGCCGCCCCAGCGCTGACCCCCAGCAGGCCCGGCTCGGCCAGCGGGTTGCGCGAAACGGCCTGCAGCAGTGCGCCCGCCACCCCCAGGGCTACGCCTACGGTCAGGCCGATCAGGGTGCGGGGGGCGCGCAGCTCCTGCACCACGAACAGCGCTTCGCTGTCGTCCACGCCTTGCAGCAACCCCAATACGCGCACAGGGCCCACTTGGCCCGCGCCAATCACAAGGCTAACGACACACACCGCCAGCAAGGCGGTGAGCAGTATCAGCATCCAGGTCGTTGCGGAGCAGCGCCGGGCGGCGCTGCTCCCTATAAAAGCAGCAGACATCACGGCAACAACGCGTTCTCGATGTCATCCAGGATGGCCTGGGCCGCCAGCGGGCCGTTGGCGCTGCTCCAGAGCTGGCCGTTGACCGGCACGACTCGGTCGTTTTCGACGACGTTCAAACGAGTGAACGCCGGGCTCTGGCGGGCAGCATCCAGCGCGGCCTGGCCATCGGCGTTGAGGGTCGCCAGAAACAGCCAGTCACCGTCTACCTGAGACAGGTTTTCCAGGCTGAGCACGTCGCTGTGGGCGCTGTCTGGCTTGATCAGCCCGGCATCCTGCACCTCCAGGCCCACGCTATCCAGCAGGCCCGTGGCAATCAGGTCCTTCGACATCACCATGGGGCCGCTGGGCATCCAGCGGGCCAGCACGGCCGTGCCGCCTACTCCAGCTTCAGCAATGGCACTGGCCAGCTCTGCGGCGCGCTGCTCCACGGCGGCAATGGCCTCGTCGATCTGCGCTTCGCGGTTGAGCGCCTGGCCATACAGGCGGGCTTCGGCTTCCCAGTTATCGGACGCCAGCGGCTGCGTGTGAGGCACGACGGTAGGCGCAATACGCGACAGCAGCTGGTACTGGGCCTCGGGAAGCTGCGGTGCCGCCAGAATCAGGTCGGGCTGCTGCGCCAGCACGGCTTCGATGTTGATCTCGCGCACGACGCCGACGATGGCCGGGCGCTCTTCGCCCAGGTAGGCTTCTACATATTCTGCCACGTTGTCACCGCCCCGAGTGGTCACGGCGCCCACCGGAAGAATGCCTGCGGCCAGCGAGGCATCCAGCGCCCCCTCGTAAAGGGTGACCACACGCTCGGGGTGGTCGTTGACCTCGACCTCGCCATAAGCGGTCTCCAGGGTGCGCGCCTGGGCAGCACCGGCGATCAGGCTACCGACCACCAGCGCCACGACTGTTCTACCCGCCAACCCGATCACACCACGCCCGATCCCACTAGGCCCGATCCCTCTGCGCTGCAACGTACGGCCCATGAAAGCCTCTCCCGATTGAGTGTTGGAAAGATAGTAACGATTCTCAACAGCACTTGCACCCTTATTTACGCGAATGCGCCGTTGCATAACTTGCAACGCTTGAAGGCGACTCGGGGCCGTTTCGGTTCATGCAACGCACCGTTCGATGAAACAGCCTCGCGCATGGGAACTTTTCTTCTTAGAATCCCAACCTCTTTTGATAATCAGTTTCATTAGCAAATAAGTTTCATCTCAGGGGATCGCCATGCCACGCTTTACACGTTCTGCACTGGCCAGCGCCATTGCTGTCAGCATGACCGCCACAGCCGTCAACGCTCAGGAAACTGCCCAGCTCAACAACATGGTCGTGACAGCGGCCGGTTATGAGCAAACGCTCAACAACGCGCCCGCCAGCATTTCCGTGGTCACCCGTGAAGAGCTGGAGCAGAAGCAGTTTTCCAATATTGCCGAAGCCATTGCTGACGTACCGGGAGTGGATGTCCGCGCTGGCACGGGCAAGACCGGCGGATTGAACGTTTCCATTCGTGGCATGCCCAGCAACTATACCCTGATCCTCATCGACGGCCGCCGCCAAAACGCCTCTGGCGATGTGACCCCGAACGGTTTTGGTGAGACCTCCACCAGCTTCATCCCCCCGCTTTCTGCCATCGAGCGTATCGAGGTGATTCGTGGGCCGATGTCCACGCTTTACGGCTCCGATGCCATGGGTGGCGTGATCAACATCATCACGCGCCGCGTTGGCCAGGATTGGGCAGGCTCGGTGTCGGTGGAAAACTCCTTCCAGCAGAATCGCGACGAGGGCAACAGCTCCGCCATCAACCTCTATGCTTCTGGCCCCTTGGTGGAAGACACCGTGGGCCTGCAGCTGCGCGGCCGCCTGTTTGACCGCGACAGCTCAGAGCGCATGATCGAGAACAGCTCAGGTCGCGACCCGCGCCCCTCGGAAGCGCGCATTTACTCCATTGGCGGGCGCATCAACGTCACGCCGGATGAAACGAACGAATTCTGGCTGGATGCCGAGCGCTCCCGCCAGACCTACGACAACAGCGACAGCCGCCTGGGCAACCTGGACACCCCCGCGCGGGTGTTTGGTTATGAAGACGAAATGCGCTTCAACCGCGATCAGGTCGCCATTGGCCATACCGGACGTTTCGAAGCGGGCACCTGGGAAAGCAGCATCAGCCACAGCGAAACCGAAACCCTGGGCCGCACCCTGCCAGCGGGCAATGCCCCCGACTACGGCTACGTGGCACAAGGCGGCGAACCCCGCCTGCTGGAAAACCGCGATATCGTGGTCGACAGCAAGTTCGTGGCCCCGCTGGGTGACCACATGGTGACCGTCGGCGGCCAGTACATCGACGCCCGCCTGGAAGACGGTACGGCAGGCAACGAGCGTTTCGAGCAGAACAGCTGGGCCGCGTTCGTGGAAGACGAGTGGCTGCTGCGCGATGATCTGGCGCTGACCCTGGGTGGCCGCTACGAAAACCACGACGCCTTTGGCGGGCACTTCAGTCCACGCGGCTACCTGGTATGGAACACTACTCCCCACTGGACGCTGAAAGGTGGTATCAGCCAGGGCTACAAGACGCCCACGCTGAACCAGCTGCATGATGGCGTCAACGGATTCGGCGGCCAGGGGGCAACGGTCAATATCGGCACCCCAGACCTGGAGCCGGAAAAAAGCACCAACTATGAAATTGGCGCCATCTACGACGATCAGGAGCGTTTCTCTGCCGGGGCAACGCTGTTCTTCACCCAGTTCCGCGATCGTATTGCCGACGCAGACGATATCCCCAACTGCCAGTTCATCGACAGCAATGGCAATACGCCCTATGCGGGGCTGGCCAACTGCTTGAGCGTGGGCAACTTTACCCAGCAGGAGAGCTTCGGGCAGTTGACCAATATCGACCGCGCCGAGACCCGCGGCGTCGAGCTGAGCGCCAACTATCAGATTGCTCCGGACTGGCGTGTCAGCGGCGGCTATACCTTCACCGATTCCGAGATCACCTCCGGTGACAACGAAGGGATGATTCTGACCAACACGCCGAAGCACAAGCTGACTGCCGACCTCACCTGGCAGATCAACGACCGCTGGAGCACCACGCTGGAAGGCGAGTACTACTCTTCTCGCGAGCGCTTCTCGGCAGGCCTGCCCACGTCGGGTGAAACGCTCTCACTGTATCAGCAGCTGGGCAACAAGCTGGACGGGTATGAGCTGTTCAACCTGCGCAGCACCTACCGCTTCTCCGACAGCGTGCGGCTGACCGGCGCGGTCCAGAACCTGCTGGACAAGGACTTCACGGGCTACGACACCTTCGAGCATAACGGCGACACCTACGCGGCCTACCGCTACACCCAAACCGGCCGCTCCACTGACGGTGTTGCGCTGAACGGTCGCAGCTTCTGGTTGTCTGCTACTTACGAGTTCTGATCGTAGGTCGCCTACGACCCTTACTGTTTCAATGCTGATTTGATGCCCTGGCCTGGTGCCAGGGCTTTTTTTATCCGCAGCTGAGAAGGCCTTGCCTAGAACACAAATACAAACACAAATATAAATTATTTTCATTCATCAAGATAAATGGCACACTATCCTCTCCATGACTCAGCTCGGTGGCCGTGCCATGTACGATTTCGATGAACTTGCCGCATTTGCCGATGTGATGTCGACGGGTAGCCTGACCCGCAGCGCCCAGAAGCTGGGGCTGGCCAAGTCCACCCTGAGCCGTCGCATCAGCCAACTGGAAGCCCGCCTGAATCAGCCGCTGCTGCGGCGCCAAGCCAATCGCTTGATCCCAACCGAAGCGGGGCTGCTGTTCCAGAGCTACTGCAACGAGCTGCTGGCCATGGCGGCCCATAGCCAAGAGGCGCTGGCCGAGCTGCGTGAAGAGATCAGCGGCAAGGTCACCCTGGAAGTGCATGGCGCCCTGGCCCGAGGCTGGATGGCGGGGGTCGTGGATGCCTTCCTGACGCGTTACCCCAAAGTGGAGCTGACCCTGCGCACCCGCGAAACGCCGCCCAGCAAGATGCATAGCAACAGCGTGCATATCTGGTTGGGGGCCAATCATGAATGCGGGCTCAATCAGGAGCGGCTGGGGTATCTTTCGCGGGGGCTGTATGCCAACCCAAGCTATCTGAAACAGGCAGGCCGCCCACAGCACCCCAGCGAACTTGGCGAGCACGCCTGGATCGACCTGCTGGATACGGCTTCCAACGGGTTGCTGCTGCATCATTCAGAGCATCCCGACTACCTGTTCGATGCGCCCCGCTCGCGGCTACGCGTCGACCTCACGGTACTGCACATCGATGCCATTGCTTATGGCCAGGGCATTGGCCTGCTGCCCCACTGGGTGGTGGCAAGGCGCGAAAAGCATCACCCGGGGGATCTGGTGCGCTGCCTGCCGGGCTGGGAGCCTGCGGCGCTGCCTGTCACCATGCTGTATGCCTACGGGCAACACTCCCGGCGGGTCAACGCCCTGCTGGAATTTCTGCGTGAACAAGTCCCAGCCGAGTGGCAGACCACTCGCTCACGGGTCAATGCCTGACACCCACGTCACGTTGCTTGCCTGTACAGTGCGTTATTGCCGACAATAGAGCGCTGAATCCCGTCAAGGAACGTTGATGCTCGCCGAACTGTTCGCCGTCATGGCCCCTGTACTGGCAGGCGCCGGGCTTGGCTATGCCTGGGTACGCCTTGGCCACCCCTACCCCGTCGATTTCATTACGCGTCTGGTCTTCAACATCGGCACCCCGGCGCTGGTACTGGCATCGCTGTCGGGCGCCAATATCGATGCGGGCACCTTTGGCCATGTCATGCTGGCCACCGCGCTGGTCATCCTGACCATGGGGGCTGCCAGCTTTCTGGTGGCCAAGCTGCTGGGCCGCCACTGGCGCGTGGTCATCGCCCCCATGATGTATCCCAATACGGGCAACATGGGCCTGCCGGTGGTGCTGTATGCCTTTGGAAGCGCCGGGTTTGCCTACGGCATCACGGTGATGGTGACCGTCTCGCTGTTTCAGTTCACCCTGGGGGCAGCGTTGGATGCCAAGGGCAACCCGCTCAAGACGCTGGTCAAGACACCAACCGTGTATGCCATCGTCATCGCCATGGCGCTGCTGCTCACCGATACCCCTCTGCCTCCTTGGCTGGCCAATACCGTCGACCTGATGTCGGGCTTCACGGTACCGCTGATGCTGATTACTCTGGGGGTTTCGCTGGCCAGCATCCAGGTCAAGAGCCTGCGCTCCGGCGTGGGTTTCAGCCTCATCCGTATCCCGCTGGCCGCCGTGACGGCCTGGTTCATCGCCGCCTGGCTGGGGTTGCCGCCCTTGGCACAAAGCATCCTCGTGGTACAGATGTGCATGCCGGTGGCCGTGTTCAATTATCTGTTTGCCCAACGCGCCCAGCGCGAGCCCGCTTATGTGGCCAGCCTGGTCTTCTGCTCTACGCTGCTGGCACTGATTTACCTGCCACTGCTGCTGGCACTACTGATGTAGGGTGGGGAACCCCACCCCCATGTCGCAGTCACTGCTAGACTGAACCGACCCATCTAGCCAACGTCACCGGAGAACCGATCATGTCCGAACGTCAGCCCGCTGTGTTGAACGTCTTCCCCCTTACTGCCTCCACGCCGGCTCAGGTGCGCCCTGCTGGCTGGCTCGCCATCGCCGCGAGTGGGCTGCTGTTGACTAGCGTTGCACAGGCCGAGACCGTGCACCAAGGGCTCGAAACCGAACACTTCCCGGTGTCCATCGAACGCGTGGCCAGCGGTTTCGAGCACCCCTGGGCAGTGGCATTTCTGCCCGATGGGCGCTACCTGGTCAGCGAGCGTAACGGCCAGCTCAATCTGGTCGACCCGGATAGCGGTGAGACACGCGTGCTGGAGGGCATGCCCGAGGTGAATCACCATGGGCAAGGCGGCCTGCTGGATGTGGTGCTGCATCCAGCGTTTGGCGACGGCGAACATGACTGGGTCTATTTCACCTGGAGCAAGCCGGAGGGCAGCCAGAGCCGTGCCGCGCTTTCGCGGGTCAAGTGGGAGGAGGACGCACTGGGCGAGGTGGAGCATCTGTTCGAGCAGGACCGCGCCTCTGCACCCGGCAGGCACTACGGTTCACGGATCGCCTGGCTGCCGGATGGCACGCTGCTGATGAGCATTGGCGACCGTGGCAATGAGCCGCCACGCGCCCAGGCCAGCGACGACCACGCAGGCACCACCCTGCGCCTGACCGCCACCGGTTCGGCCCCCGAGGACAACCCGTTCGTCGATGACGACACGACGCTGGACGAAATCTATACCCAGGGCAACCGCAACATTCAGGGCATGACCGTGCTCAGCAACGGTGAAGCCTGGGCCACTGAACACGGGCCGCGGACCGGTGACGAGCTGAACCTGCTTCAGCCGGGCAACAACTACGGCTGGCCCGAAGTGAGCCTGGGCAATGACTACGCCACCAATGAACCGATCGGCGTGGAGTCGAAGCCAGGCATGGAGGACCCCGTGTATCGGTTCGATGGACGGTTTGCCCCCTCGGGCCTGGCGGAAGTCACCAGCGAGGCCTTTGGCCCATGGCAGGGCAGCCTGCTGGCGGGCGGGCTGGCCAGCGAGCAGCTGTTGCTGCTGACCCTCGAAGAGGGCCAGGTCGGCCAGCAAGAGCAGATACTGGATGGCGAAGTGGGCCGCATACGCGATGTACGCCAGGGGCCCGACGATGCGATCTACCTGCTCTCCGACGGTGCCCAGGGCAGCCTCTATCGGCTGACCCCCAGCCCGCGTTGATACTTCTACTCACTGACCACCACGGATAGACGATGCGCCTACGTAACTTGATCATTCTCACGGTGATTGTGCCGCTTTTCATTGTGCTGGTGGTATTCAGCCTGGTGGCCATCAAGTCGCTGGAGGATAACGTACGCTCCAAGCTGCAAACCGAGGTGGAGATCATCACCCGGGCGCTGAGCACGTCGCTGAGTTACGCGGTGGCCCGCGACAGCGCCACGCCCCTGGAGGAGGCCCTGCAGTCGGCCTTCTCGTTTCACCGTATCTACGGTGCCTATGTGTTCGACACCCATGGGCGCGAAGTATACGGCCTGGGGCTGGGCAAGGACCTGTTCACCCCTGAAGAGATCCGGAAAGTCATCGAACGCGACGACCTCTACAGCAACTATCGCCAGCAGGAGGGCTGGACCTACTACTCGGCACTGATCCCGCTGCGTACCCAGGATGGCAGCGTACAGGGCGTGCTGCAGGTCAACCGCCTGAATACCGGCATCGAAAACTACACCGGGTTCATCAGCATCGTGGCCGTGCTGGTCTTCGTGATCGGTGCGGCGGGCATCGTGTTCAGTATCTGGTGGGGCTTCCGTCGCTACATCGAGCGCCCCCTGAACCGGCTGCTGCACGTCATGCTGCTGGTAGAAGATGGCGACCGCAGCCAACGGGCCACGGCTGATGGCCCTACCGAATACCGTCGGCTGGCCTCAGGCCTGAACGGAATGCTGGACGCCATGGCCGAGAAGGACCGCGATATCGAGGATCGTCAGCGCCGCGAGATCGAGCTGGAAAAACGCCTGCGCAAATCCAAGAAGCTGGCCGAGCTGGGCGTACTGGCAGCGGGTGTCGCCCATGAAATCGGTGCCCCGCTCACCGTCATCAACGGCCAGGCCCAGCGCCTGGCACGCCGGGACACCATCGGCGACGATGAGCGCGCCCGGCTGGGCAGAATACGCGGCGAAGTGGAGCGTATCGTCGAAATCGTGCGCCAATTGATGGAATTGGGCCGACAACATAACGTAGAGAAAGGAAATCAGGCGCTCGACCAGCTTATCCTGAGTGCCAGCGAGCTGGTCGAGGAAGAGCTGGAGCCAAGAAATATTCGTCTGGATATTGATCTTCCTGCACCGACCCCCCATTTACTGGTCAATGGCCAGCAGATCATCCAGGTGCTGACCAACCTGTTTCGCAATGCAGCGCAAGCGCCCGACGTGAACCATATTCGTGTCCGCGCGAAGGCCCATGAGGAAGAGCTGACGCTATGGGTAGAGGATAACGGGCCAGGCATACCGCCCTCCCATCACCATCAGGTATTCGACCCCTTTTTCACCACCAAGCCGGTGGGGCAAGGCAGTGGCCTGGGGCTGTCCATGGTACACCGCATTATCAACGACCACGGCGGGACGATTGGCGTTTTTGACAGCACCCTGGGCGGTGCTGGCTTCGAGATCACGCTGCCCCTTTGTGACACCGCATCCGCTTGAGGACAACGTTTGTGACCCATCAGGAACACCTGTTACCGCTTTTGGTGGTGGAAGATGACGCCGCTATACGTGAGTTATTGGAAGAGGAGCTTCACGATGCGGGCTATGAAACCGTAGGCGTCGCCAGCGCCGAAGAAGCCATTGCGCTACTTAGCCATACCCCGGTGGCGATGATGATCACCGATGTACGGCTGCCGGGCATGACCGGCATTCAACTCTTGCAGCAGCTTCGCCAGAGCGGCAGCGAGCTGGGCATCATCGTGATTACCGCGTTTGGCACCATCGACCAGGCCGTGGAAGCCCTGAAGCTGGGGGCCGACGATTTTCTGACCAAGCCGCTGGATCTGGATGCGATTCGCGAAGCGGTGTTTCGTGTGCTGGAGCGCCAGCGCCTCTCGCTATCGCACGATACCGAGCTGAGCCACTTCCATGGCATCGTGGGCAAAAGTCCGGCGATGCAGTCGCTGTTCCACGATGCCTCGCGGCTGGCCAAAAGCGACGCTCCCATTCTCATTCTGGGTGAAAGCGGTACCGGCAAGGAGCTGCTGGCGCGGGCCATTCATCAGGAGAGCAGCCGCCACGACGCGCCTTTTGTGCCCGTCAACTGCGCCAGCATTCCCGCCGACCTGATGGAAAGCGAGTTTTTCGGCCATGTCAAAGGCGCCTTCACCGGCGCCAACGAAGCCCGCAAGGGCCTGTTCCAGAGCGCCCAGGGGGGCAGCCTGTTCCTGGATGAAATTGGTGAAATGCCGATCAACCTGCAGGCCAAACTGCTGCGTGCCCTGCAAGAGAAGACCGTTCGCCCGGTGGGCGGGGAGCGCGAGGAACCGGTGGACGTGCGCATCATTGCGGCCACTCACCGTAACCTGGAAAAGGAGATCGAGCAGGAGAACTTCCGTAGCGACCTGTTTTATCGTCTGGAAACGTTCTCGCTGCGTATTCCTCCCCTGCGCGAGCGCGGCACCGATGTGGAACACCTGATCTTTGCGCTGATCGACAAACACGCCGAGTCTCAGCACAAACAGGTGGAGCATATCGAGCCCGAAGCACTCAACAGCCTGCTCAACTACACTTACCCTGGCAACGTGCGCGAGCTGGAAAACGCCATCATGCGTGCAGTCACCTTGAGTGAGGAGGGCCTGTTGAAGCATCAGGACCTGCCCGAGCGTCTACGCGATCAGGCTCATCAGCAAAACGGTGACGACCCCACGCCGACCTTGAGTGGCGAAGTATTGCCCGGCACCTCGGCACCGGCCCCTGCTCCGGCCCGCTGGCCCAGTCTGGAAGAGGTGGAGAAACGCTACATCCGCAAAGTGCTGGAAGCCACTGGCGGCAACAAGCGCCGTACGGCGGAAGTTCTGGGCATCGCGCGGCGAACGCTCTACCGTCGCCTGGAAGACAGCGACGAGTGACCCATAACGAAGCCGCCCCCATGTCAGGGGGCGGTCTCGTTGAAGCCTCTTAATTATCCACGCCCTCCCCCGGCGTCTCTTCAGGGGTGGTGCCATCATTGGCCATGGGGCCACTGCCCATGGGCTCTTCCGGCTCGGGCTCTCCGTTAGGCGGCGAGCTGTCGCCACACCCCGCCAATACCCCGGTCATCAAGAGCGCACTGAACAACATTGCATATACACGCTGGTGCTTTGGTGACTTCATGTCGTGCTCCTTCCCTTTTGAAAATCTCTTGTGAAAACGCCCTCCATGGAAAGCGAGATCGTCGAATGCGTTTGGCAGGCCAAACACCTGCTTGTTCGCCTCCTGCCTGTTTAACTTTAGCGGCTACTGACCAGGATGCAAAAAAAACCCCCGCGGGCGCGGGGGTGAAAGGATGACAGGCCGTGTGGAGCAGCCGCAGGGAACAGACAGCTGGGCGACCTGGCATCGTAGGGAGCGGTAAACATTACTGGGTCGTGGTCATCTCGTCTTCGTCGTCCGCAGGTACTTCGTCATTGGCGCCGGGCATCGGGTCGGTGCCTTCACCAAAACCAGGCTCTTCCTGCGGGTCGGTCATATCCGTGGTCTCGCCGGGCATGGGCTCCTGTGTGGATGCGGCATCACCCTCGAGGCCTGGGTCAGCCGCCATGGGATCGTCTGCCATGGTATCTGCTGGAGCAGCGGGCTCTTCGCCCATCATGCTATCGCCTTCGGTAGTGCTGGGCACTTGGCCGGAGGTGGCATCCTGTTCCATGGTCTCAGGCTGCTGAGCCGGGGGCATCTCGTCTTCACCATTTCCACAACCTGCCAGTGCCAGCGTGCTGACCGTGGCGGCGAGCATGCATAGTGTCAGTACGCGTGGACGCTTGGTTGTCTGGGGAGTCTGCTTATCCATAAGAGTTGCCTCCATTACTGATTACATGTTGCTCGTCCTGCATCTGCAAAGACCTTTTCACACAACGTGCCAATCTTTCCAATATAAAAAATAATCCATTAAAAACAAAATCTTGAAAAAACAACAATGGGCGCATCAAACACTGAAACATGATGGCCAGGCAGGTTAAAAATGGCACATGTGGCATTTTTCAGCTCAGATGCTGGCGGCGTTGTGACACACCGACCAAGACCATGTATAATAAAAATTAATCAAGAAAATAAAAAAAACAGGTCATTCCGTTATGAATGGTGGTGAGATCGCCACGACCACCTGCGATACCCACCCATTGACCGTATATCTTGGTTGCGTTGATAAACATTAATCAACATTTGCTACCCTAATAGTTGCATCATTCGCTTGCCAGGCACTTGTCCCGTGGCCTTTGGCAGTTTTTGTTCGACATGGAGAGGCTTTTGTGGAAAACCCAGACGCTAAACGTCCCCCTGAAGAGCCGGTCTCGGAGGGCATTCCTGCCCCGGATGGCCCGGCCAACCTGATAGATACCGACTACGTGATCGGTCAGGACAACATTACCACCAGCACCATGGGGTTCAGCCTTGACCTGCACGGCAAGGTATTTACCATCTCGGCGCTGGTGGTACTGCTGTTCGTGATCCTCACGCTGGCGCTACAGGACACCATCGCACCGCTTTACGACTCGATTTTCGGCTTTCTGACCGGCAACCTGTCGTGGTTCTTCATTCTGTCCGCCAATATCTTCGTCCTGCTTTGTCTGGGCTTGATCGTATCGCCGTTGGGCAAGATTCGCATCGGCGGAGCGGACGCCAAGCCTGATTTCACTTATACCGGCTGGTTTTCCATGCTGTTTGCGGCGGGTATGGGCATCGGGCTGATGTTCTTCGGGGTCAACGAACCGCTGACCCATTTTGGCACCTCGCTGGACGGCGGAGACTGGGCACCGTTGGCGGGAGCCGAAGGTGACACGGCTGCCGCCGCTGCGCTGGGCATGGCCGCGACCATTTTCCACTGGGGCCTGCACCCGTGGGCCATTTACGCCGTGGTCGCGCTGTCGCTGGCACTGTTCTCCTTCAACAAGGGTCTGCCGCTGTCGATGCGCTCCGTGTTCTACCCGCTGCTGGGTGAGCGCGTATGGGGCTGGCCAGGGCACCTGATCGATATTCTGGCGGTGTTTGCCACGCTGTTCGGTCTGGCGACCTCGCTGGGGCTGGGTGCTACCCAGGCCGCTGCGGGCTTGAGCTATCTGTTCGGCGCACCGGAAAGCGATGTCACCATGATCCTGTTGATTATCGGCATCACCATCATTGCCATCGGCTCCATCATTGCCGGGGTCGACAAAGGCGTGCAGCTGCTGTCGAAAATCAACATCGCCATGGCGGCGGCACTGCTGTTCTTCGTCATCGCGGTAGGCCCCACCCTGCTGATTGCCACGGGCTTTTTCGAAAACCTGATCAACTACGTGGTGCATCTACCGGCCCTCTCCAACCCCTTTGGCCGTGAAGATGCCAACTTCAGCCAAGGCTGGACTGCCTTCTACTGGGCCTGGTGGATCTCCTGGTCACCCTACGTCGGCATGTTCATCGCGCGAGTTTCCCGTGGCCGTACCGTTCGTGAATTCCTGATCTCGGTGCTGCTGGTGCCTTCGATCGTCTCGGTGCTGTGGATGACCACGTTCGGTGGCACTGCCATCGACCAGTACGTGAGCCAGGGTATCGAAGCCGTGCGTGACGCCGGTGTGGACCTGCAGCTGTTCGTGATGCTGGAGCAGTTGCCGCTGTCGCAGATCACCTCGTTCATTGCGATTCTGCTGGTCATCATCTTCTTCGTGACCTCGTCTGACTCGGGCTCGCTGGTCATCGACTCCATCACTGCCGGTGGCAAGGTGGATGCTCCCAAGCCGCAGCGCGTGTTCTGGGCGATCATCGAAGGTGCCATTGCCATCGCCCTGCTGTTGGGTGGCGGCCTGACGGCCCTGCAAACCATGGCCGTATCGACGGGCTTCCCGTTCACCATCATCCTGCTGGTGGCCTGCTACGCCATCATCAAAGGGCTGATGAGCGAACCCAAAGCCGTTTGACCCCTCCTTGGCCAGCGTTTCTTGCTGGCCTTACGCAAAACGGGCAGCCCATGGGCTGCCCGTTTTGTGTTTGCCACTACCCCCACTCTAGTCCGTCAGCACCACAGCGCCTTGAGCGGCGTATCCGGTGAGTAGCGGTTGGCGATTTGCGCCTGCAGCAGCTCGGCGGTGGCCAGCGCATCCACCAGGGCGTGGTGCCCCTGGTAGGGCGGCAAGCCATAGCGTTCACGGCTGGCATTGAGCCGAATCGAGACTGGCGGCCTGCCCAGCCAGCGGCGAAAGCGCGCCCACAGGGTCTGCCGATGCAGTCTGGCTTCCAGCGACATCGTGTCGATCATGGGAAACAGCACGCCCTCGCCGCGCCGCTCCTTCACGGCGGCATCCAGAAAAGGGCGCTCGATGTTGCGAAAATGGACCACCACCACTCGGCCCGCCAGCACCTCCAGTAGCTCATCCAGCACCTCGTCCAGATCAGGGGCGTCAGCCACCTCCGAGTGGGTGATATGGTGGTAGGCGATGGAGGCTTCGTCCAGCGGCCGCGCAGGCTTCACCACCCAGTAACGTCGCTGGGCAAGCGATATCCGCCCCAGCGTAAAGGGCACGGCCCCCACGCTGACGATACCGTGGCGACGCTCGTCCAGCCCAGTGGTTTCCAGGTCCAGCGCCACCATGGGCACCTCGCCCAGAGGGGTGTCGGGGTCTGGCAAGGGCGTGCTGAAGAAACGCTGCAACGCCTCATTATCAGCGCGCTGGGCGCGAGCAGCCATGTAGCCAGCCCAGTCGGCCTGGGTCACTTTCTGACGTGGGCGAATACCGTGCATATCAACGCCCCTGCCGTTGCGTGGGAATCGGGTAGCGGAATTTCAGGAATTTCTGCGCATGGCTCAACACCTGAAACGCATCCTTGAGCGTGTGCCGCTCGCTGTCTTCGACGTTTTCGGGTTCGATGTTGTTATCCGGCTCGCGCTCTTCCTGCAGGTCGATGACCTGATGGCGAATACGCGACATGCACAGGAACTCCAGGGCATAGCTCAGCTTGTCGCTGACCCCGGTGGCCAACAGCTGGGTCTGGCTGATGTCGTTCAGCCGCTGAAAAGAGTTCTGCGCTTTGGAGCCACAGGCCAGCGCATGCACACGAATCAGGTCTACCATGGGCGCCGTACCACGCCGCTTGAGGTTGATGGAGTTGTTGTGCTTGCCATCCTTTTCCATCACGAACGTGCGGAAAAAGCCCAGCGGGGGCGTACGGTTCAAGGCATTACGCGCCATGGCGGCCAGAAACAGCGGCGACTGGGGTGCCGTCTGGGCGATCAGGTCCTGAAGCGCTTCCACGTAGTGTTCTTCGCCATAGATACTGTCCAGGTCGAAAAAGATCGAGCTGTGCAGCAACCTCTCCGGAGTTGGGTTGGCCATCCAGTCCTGGAAGTAGCGTTTCCACACGCTCAGCGGCTGGCGCCACTGGCGGTTGGTGGCCATGACATCGCCTTTGCAATAGGTGTAGCCACAGGCGGCCAATCCATCGCTGACAAAGGCTGCCAGCGCCTGGAAATACGCGTCGTGCTCGTCCGGGTCGAAATCATCGGACAAGATCAGCGCATTGTCCTGGTCCGTCACGATGCTCTGCTCGTTACGCGCCATGGACCCATTGACCATGAAGCAGTAAGGCACCGGGGGTGGCCCCAGCGACTCTTCGGCCAACTCCAGCAAACGGCGGGTAAAACTGCGCCCGATGGTCGATAGCGCGCTGCCCACCATCTGTGAATTGGCCCCCTCCTGCACCATCCGTGCAAAGGCAGCGCGAACATCGGGCAACAGCTTGGCCAACCCTTGGGCGCTGGACTGGTTGAAAATATTGCTGACCAGATAAAGCCCGCTATGGGTCTCGTAGCGAATGATATCGGAAAGATGCACCACACCTACCGGGCGCTGGCGATACAGCACCGGCAAGTGATGCACGTTACTGCGCAGCATCACCAGCATGGCCTCGTAGACCGTGGCATCCGACTGGACGGTAATCAGCCGCTCTGATACCACATCGCCCACGGGCGTGGAGGGCGCCAGCCCTTCGGCCACTACCCGCGTGCGGAAATCGCTGTCGGTGAGAATGCCGCACATCTGCCAGGTCTTGCCTTCGCTGTCCTGAAAGCTGTAGCGAGGATGATTGCTCCCCTCATCGATCACCAGTACGGCCGATGCCTGGGCAGCGCTGATCTGCTGTGCCGCCTGCTGAACGCTGGTGGTGGACTCCACCATCACCGGATAACGTGTCACCAGCTTGCGTATGCGCGTGACCATCATGTCGTTGGACTTTTTCTGCTGCTCGGCAGCGGTCTCCAACCGAGGCCGCTCCAGCTCCACGAAGTCGGCAAACTCATCGTCTTCCTCACAGAGCCGCTGGAAAACGTCGTTGGGTATGAAATAGATCAACGTATCTTCGATGGCCTTGGCAGGAAAGCGCACCTTGTGGTTACGCAGCAGGCTGAAATGACCGAAGATGTCTCCTTCTGCCAGGCGATTGTAGAGTTCGCCCTGCCGCCGATACACTTCTACTGCCCCACTGCGGATATAGCACAGCTCATCGAGGGTGGCGTCCAGCTCGAGAATGTCGCTACCCGTCTTGAAGTAACTCACCTCCACCCGGGCGGCAATGGCGTCCAGTAGCTCATCGGACAGCCCATCGAATGGCGGGAACTGTCCCATGTGCTGGCGGATTTCCAGAAGCTCCACGTCCATACGCTCTCCTGCAGAGGCTCAAAGGGTTAATGATCAGCCATTTAGTGTGGCGTGTGCGTCGGTAGAGGACAACCTTTCAGCCTGGGTGAACCACGCAAAAAAAAGCCCAGCGCGTTGGCGCTGGGCTTTTGGACCACAGAACAGGCAGGTACTTCGCACGTTAAGGAAAATCTGGCACTATCCTGCAGGTCTCGATGGTTCACCACCGCCAGAGGCGGTGGCAACAGGCTTATGACTGGCTAGCCATTTCCTGTACACGCTGCATCATTTCCGGATCCTGCTGGATGGATTGACCGATAGCATTGAACGTGTCGACGTCCAGACCGCTGTCTTCGACCACTTCGATCATGCGGTCATTGGCTTCAGCGCGAACTTCCTGTTGGGCAGCTTCGTCTTCTGCTTCCTGCAGACGCTGTGTGTACTCCTGAGAGATCACGGCGATTTCTTGAGAAGCATCGGCGAACTGCTGTAGCTGCTGATCAGAAAAATCCTGTGCAGGCGCCTGCTGGGTCGCCATCGGATCTTGTGCCGGGTCCTGGGCTTGCTGGGCGTGGGCAGTGCCCGCCATCAGGCCAGTGGCAAGGAGAGCAGCAGAGAACAAAGCAGTCATACGTTGCATGGTAAGAAACCTCATTGGCGCGTTATGAATGTGCACAGTGTGACGCGTGGTTCAGGCACAGGTTCAATCTTTTATGTAAAAACACGTTACAAGAAGAACAGAACGTAACAACAACAGATAAACAACACGCTGGCAATAGGAGCTTTATGTCTAGCCATTTCAAGGCCTTGCAAAACATGCACGGCCATTCGCTCGCGCTGGCCGCCATGCCTGGGCTCTTCGTGCTGTTATGGAGCACGGGGTTCATTGGTGCCAAGTTTGGCCTGCCCTACGCCGAACCCTTCACGTTTTTGTTTATCCGCTTCGTGTTGACGCTGCTGCTGCTCGTACCGCTGACCTTGCTGATGCGCATTCCATGGCCGAGTTCACCAAGGCTATGGATGCATATCGGGATATCGGGCCTGCTCGTGCATGCCACCTATCTTGGCGGCGTATTCTATGGCATTTACCTGGGAATGCCAGCGGGTCTGGCGGCCTTGCTGGTCGGCTTGCAGCCATTGTTGACCGCCGCCTGTGCAGGCCCACTGCTGGGCGAACGCCTGGGCGCGCGACAATGGCTGGGCCTGGCACTGGGGCTGGTAGGCATCTGCCTGGTGCTGGGCAGCAAGCTGGAGTTTGGCAGTTCGCTGTTCAGCGGTTTTGGCATGGGGGCGCTGGTCAGTGTACTCGCCGCATTGCTGGGTATTTCACTGGGCACGCTGTACCAGAAACGCTACTGCACCAGCATGCCGCTGCTGTCGGGTGCAGTGATTCAGTACCTGGCTGCAGGCACCCTGCTGGGCTTGGGCGCGCTGTTGTTCGAGACCCGCTCCGTAGCGTGGAGCACGACCTTCCTGCTGACGCTGGGCTGGCTCGTGCTGATTCTGTCAATTGCCGCTATCCTGTTATTGATGGCCTTGATAAAAAAGGGGGAGGCTTCCCGCGTGGCAAGCCTCTTTTATCTGGTGCCTCCCGTGACCGCGCTGCAGGCGTGGTGGTTATTTGATGAACGGCTGCCGCTGATGGGGCTCATCGGTATGGTCATTGCCATCGCAGGGGTGGTGATGGTCGTCAAATCCGCCAGCAAATAACCCTAATAATTTTGATCGTTCCAGGGCTTGGAAGAACATGACAGCACAACCTCATTGCGCCAGGGTAAACGGCGTCTGCAACCGCTGCGACACACCGGTACCTTTCGCGTTTACCATGGCCTTTCAGCCCATCGTGGACGTAGCACGTCGTGAAGTGATCTATTACGAAGCGCTGGTACGAGGCATCAACGGTGAGTCCGCCTTTTCCATTCTGGAGCAGGTGACCGACGACCTGTTGTATCGCTTTGACCAGGCATGTCGGGTCAAAGCCATCGAGTTGGCCAGTGAGCTGGGGATGGCGGCGCGTCTCTCGATCAACTTTCTTCCCAATGCCGTCTACGAACCCGAAGCCTGTATTCAATCTACCCTGGAAACATCACGCCGGGTGGGCTGGCCCACCGAACGGCTGAACTTCGAAATCACCGAAACCGAACGGGTGGTCGACCGAACACACCTGCGCAACATCATCGATAGCTATCGCCGCATGGGGTTCACCACGTCGCTGGATGATTTTGGCAACGGCTACGCCAACCTGGACCTGTTGACCGATCTGCGACCGGATACGCTGAAGGTAGACCGAGAGCTGGTCATGGGCTGCGACGGCAATCCACGGCGGCAGGCCATTCTCAAGAGCCTGGTCGCCCTGGCGCGCACTCTGGGCACCCAACTGGTGGCCGAAGGGGTCGAGACACGGGCGGAGTCACGCTGCCTGCTGGCCTTGGGCATTTCGGTACAGCAGGGGTATTACTTCGCCAGGCCACAGGTAGGCGTGCTGGCCAGCGTGGCTGACGAGCAATACGATTGAAGAAGGTTCAAAGACGTTCGAGGTAAGCCGTGCCGCCCAGATTACGCATCTGTTGGCGGATCCACTGGCCGCGGCGCTCGACCTGGGCGTCGGGTCGCGATGCGCTGCGAGTGCGCGGGCTAGGCAGGATGGCCGCCAGCAGGCTGGCCTGGCGCTCGGTCAAGGCACTTCCGGAAGCACCAAAGTAGTGGTCGGCGGCAGCTTCCAGCCCAAACACCCCGGTATCCCACTCGGCCACGTTCAGGTACACCTCCAGAATCCGCTGCTTGCTCCAGAAGGTTTCGATCAGCAGGGTGAACCAGGCTTCCAGCCCTTTGCGCAGCCAGCTGCGCCCACTCCATAGGAAAACGTTCTTGGCCGTTTGCTGGCTGAGCGTACTGGCTCCCCGCAGCCTCGAGCCATCGCGGCTGGCCTCCCAGGCACGACGCAGCTCCACCACATCGAAACCACGATGAATCGGGAAGCGTTGGTCCTCGGCGGCAATCACCGCCAGCTTGGCGTTATTCGAGAGATTGTCCCAGCTACGCCACTGGCGCTGGATGGTGATGGGTTCGCGATGGACCCAGCTTTGTACCTTGCGCTCCACCATCACCATGGAACCCGGCGGCGGCACGAAGCGAAACAGCCACACCAGCGCCACCGAGAGCAGCACAAAGGCCAGCGCGCCACGCCAAACAAGACGCCAAAGCAGACGAAGAACTCGGCGCAGCGCGCGATTGACCATGTCTCGGTACCCTTAACGTTTCATGAGGTGTTCCGCATGATAGCGCAAATGGTCCTCGATGAACGAGGCGATGAAGAAGTAACTATGATCGTAGCCTGGCTGACGGCGCAGCGTTAGCGGGTGATCATGCTCGGCGCATACCGCTTCCAGACGCTCGGGCATCAGCTGCTCTTCCAGGAACTGATCGGCTTCCCCTTGATCGATGAACAACCGCTGCCGGGAAGCGCCATTGGCCACTAGCTCGCAGGCATCGTACTGGCGCCAGCGGGTCTGATCTTCTCCAAGGTAGCTGGTGAAGGCTTTTTGCCCCCAAGGGCAGTTCATCGGGTTCACGATCGGCGCAAAGGCCGATACCGAACGGAAGCGCCCCGGATGACGCAGCGCCAGAATCAATGCACCATGCCCTCCCATGGAGTGCCCGCTGATCGACTCGCGGCCATTGACCGGAAAATGCTGACGCACCACGGACGGCAGCTCTTCGACCACGTAATCGTACATGCGGTAGTGAGGCTTCCAGGGCGCCTGGGTGGCGTTCACGTAGAAACCTGCGCCGGACCCCAGATCGTAGCTTTCATGCTCGCCGGGCAACTCCGTGCCGCGCGGGCTGGTATCCGGGCACACGATCGCCACGCCCAGCTCTGCCGCAATGCGATGCGCGCCAGCTTTCTGCATGAAGTTTTCGTCATTGCAGGTCAACCCCGACAGCCACCACAGAAGGGGCACCCGCTCGTTTTCGGCTTGTGGCGGCAGGTACACCGCAAAGACCATGTCGCAGTCCAGGGCTCGGGAGTAGTGGCGGTAGCGCTTGTGCCAACCGCCAAAACTGCGGTTTGCCGACACCAGTTCCAACGTTTCACTCATGCTCATGGGCAGGCTCCTTAAACAGTGAAACGCGGCGGGTTGCCCCGGCCGCGTTCTTTCAGGCTGCTTTCATCATACTCAGTAATGCAGAACGGTACGAATGCTCTTGCCGGCATGGAGCAGGTCGAAGGCTTCGTTGATCTTCTCGAAGGGCATGTCATGGGTAATGAAGTCGTCGATGTTCAGCTCGCCGTTCATATAACGGTCTACATAACCCGGCAGCTCGCTACGCCCTTTCACGCCGCCAAACGCAGAGCCTTTCCATACCCGGCCGGTGACCAGTTGGAAGGGGCGCGTGGAGATCTCTTCACCGGCACCCGCCACGCCAATGACGATCGACTCACCCCAGCCCTTGTGGCAGCACTCGAGGGCAGAACGCATCACGTTGACATTGCCGATGCACTCGAAGGAGTAGTCCACGCCACCGTCGGTCATGTCGACGATCACTTGCTGGATCGGGTCGCTGTAGTCTTTCGGGTTGACGAAGTCCGTCGCGCCGAACTGCTTGGCCAGCTCGAACTTGTCCGGATTGACATCAATGGCGATGATCTTGGCGGCTTTGGCCATCACGGCACCCTGGATCACCGCCAGGCCGATCGCACCGAGGCCAAACACGGCAATGGTGGAGCCCGGCTCGACCTTGGCCGTGTTCAACACGGCACCAATCCCGGTGGTGACACCGCAGCCCAGCAGGCAGATCTTGTCCAGCGGCGCTTCCTTGGAAACCACGGCCAGCGAGACTTCCGGCAGCACGGTGTACTCACTGAAGGTGGAGGTGCCCATGTAGTGGTGCAGCATCTTGCCTTCCAGCGAGAAGCGCGATGTGCCATCGGGCATGACCCCTTTACCTTGGGTAGCGCGCACGCTGCCACACAGGTTGGTCTTGCCGGACAGGCAGAATTTGCACTTGCCGCACTCAGCGGTATACAGCGGAATGACGTGGTCGCCCGGCTTCAGGCTGGTCACGCCTTCGCCCACTTCCTGCACGATACCCGCACCTTCGTGGCCCAGTACCGCCGGGAAGTTGCCTTCCGGGTCGGCGCCCGACAAGGTATAGGCATCGGTATGGCAGACGCTGGTGGCCGCCATTTTCACCAGTACCTCGCCCGCCTTGGGGCCTTCCACATCGATGTCGACCAGTTCGAGCGGCTTGCCCGCTTCGAGTGCAACCGCAGCACGTGATTTCATGCAAATCTCCCCGAGGTGTTGCGCAGCGACGTTCCACTGCCTGGGCGCAACAGCGCTCGATAAAGTGGATGGATAAACGTGCTTGCAGTGTAGGCCAGCTAGGCGAAAGGGATAAAGCGGGATACACTCACAAGATTATTGCCACTGAGCAATAGTCGCGTTGCTCATTCGCTGCCACCCTTCACCGCCAGATGGGCATGAGGAGCGCCATGCAGCGCTGGGATCGTATCGAAGCGTTCGTGGAAGTCGTACGGCTCGGCACCTTTTCGGCCGCGGCTCGCCACTTGAAGGTGTCCACCTCGCACATCAGTCGGCTGGTCAGCCAGTTGGAGAATCAGCTGGGCGTTCAGCTGCTGTATCGCACCACACGGCAGATTCGGCTGACCGATGCCGGGGCCTTGTACGTGGAGCACTGCCGCCATTTGTTCGATGGGCTGCGTGATGCCGAGCAGGCGATCAGCGAGCTGCAGGCCAAACCCCATGGGCTACTGAAACTGACCTCGGCAACGACCTTCGGCGAGCGCTACGTTGCCCCGCTGGTCAATGATTTCCAGCGCCTGCACCCTCAGCTCGAAGTACACATGCACTTCACCAATCGCCCGGTGGAGTTGATCGAAGAGGGTTTCGACATCGCCATTCGCATGGGGGTGCTGAAAGACTCCAGCCTGATTGCTCGGCGGCTGTGCGAACGCCGCGAATACGTGGTGGGCTCACAGGCCTATTTTCGTCAGGCGCCCCGCCCCCACACGCTGGGCGAGCTGAGCCAACACCGCTGCCTGCTGGGGTCGCGCCCCAACTGGCTGTTCGAAGTGAACGGCCAGCGGCGAGAGGTCAAGGTGGAGGGATGCTGGAGCGGCAACTCGGGGCCAGCCCTGCTGGATGCAGCCCTGAAAGGGCTGGGCCTGGCTCAGTTGCCGGATTACTACGTCGCTCCGCATCTGGCCAATGGTGAACTGATCTCGGTGCTGGAACCCTTCCAGCACCACGATACGGCGGTGTGGGCGGTCTACCCGCGCCACCGCCACTTGTCACCCAAGATTCGTCAACTGGTGGACTATCTGGTGGCCAATATCGGCCGCACCCTGCCCCAGGCCTGACACGCGCTGCCGGATTAACACTCGATGGCGTTGACCGCGAGCCCTCCCTTGGAGGTCTCCTTGTATTTGTCCTGCATGTCGCGTCCGGTATCGCGCATGGTCTTGATCACTTTATCCAGCGAGACGAAGTGGTCGCCATCACCATGCAGCGCCATGCGGGCGGCATTGATGGCCTTGACCGACGCAATGGCATTGCGCTCGATACAAGGGACCTGCACCAGCCCCGCCACCGGGTCACAGGTCAGCCCCAGGTTATGCTCCAGGCCAATTTCCGCAGCGTTTTCTACCTGCCGCGGCGTACCGCCCAGCACTTCGGCCAGCCCGGCCGCCGCCATGGCGCACGCCGAGCCGACCTCTCCCTGGCAGCCCACCTCCGCCCCGGAGATCGAGGCATTCTTCTTGCACAGTATGCCCATGGCGCCCGCCGCCAACAGAAAATCGACCACATCGGCATCGCAGGCGTCGGGTTCGAACTTCAGGTAATAGGCCAGCACCGCCGGAACGATACCGGCAGCCCCATTGGTGGGCGCCGTGACCATCCGCTTGCCGGCCGCGTTCTCTTCATTGACGGCCAGCGCAAACAGGTTGACCCAATCCATCACGCTGAAACTGCTGACGATCAGGCGCTGCTGGGCGGGCGGCGAAAGCAGTTGCTGATGCAGGGCGTTGGCGCGACGGCGCACGTTCAGCCCGCCAGGCAACCGCCCGGTGGCTTTCAATCCGTTCTCGATGCTGTCACGCATGGCGTGCCAGATCTTCAGCAGTTCGGTACGGATGGTGTCTTCGCTGCGCCAGGCTTTCTCGTTTTCCAGCATCAGCTGGCTGATACGCAAATCATTCGCCTGGCACAGTGCCAAAAGCTCGTTACCCGATTCGAACGGATAAGGCAGCGCCGTCTTGTCCTCATCTAGCCCGCCCTGATCGGCACAGGCCTGGTCGACATAGAAGCCGCCGCCCAGCGAGTAGTAAGTGTTGGTCGCGATCACTCGCTCTTGCTGGTAGGCCGTGATCACCATGGCATTGGGATGAAAGGCCAGACAGGTCTCGTCCCACTCGATGTCTCGCGCACGGTCGAAGGGCAGCGAATGCCCATTGGGCAGCGTCAGTGGCGTCCCGTCGTCCAGCGCCGCCAGGCGTCCGGCAATGCTGTCGGGCTCGATGGACTCGGGCATTTCACCCATCAGGCCCATCACCACCGCATTGTCGGTGCCATGGCCTACCCCAGTCGCGGCCAACGACCCGTGCAGCCGCACCACCAGCCGTGACACTGGCGCTTCCGGCAACGCCATCACGAAATCCCGCGCCGCGCGCATGGGCCCCACGGTATGCGAGCTGGACGGGCCAATGCCTATCCGAAACAGATCAAAGACGCTAATAGCCATGGTGACACCCGCCCCTCAACGGTCGTTATTGCTTTCATGTCGTTACTTTGCAGTGTAACCCGCCATTCGTCGAGATATTCCTGGCACGTTCGACGTGTCAGCACAGAAAAGTGACGATACAATGAACATCCATTCATGTATGTTTGTTGTTTGACTGATCTCGCCTGACGTAGAGGAACCGTGATGCCACCCTCCTGGCCTATTGATTTTCGCACTGCGCTGCTGCGCGCGACACTCTATATACTCTTCATCGGAGGCATCGCCCAAGGCGCGTATCTGGAAGCGTTGTATCTGCCTACCGTGCGCTATACCGAGCTGGGGTTCACCGAGCTGACCCAGACCTTCATTCTGATCAGTTGCTGCACCTTGCTCCTCTACGTACGCCATGTGCTGAAAGTATGGCCCACGGTGACCCTTCTGCTGCTGGCCTTCCTCGCTGCCTCGCTGGTACGTGAGCAGGACTACTTTCTCGATGAGTACGTCGCACGGCATACCTGGAAAATCCTGGTCGCCATGATCATCCTCCCCTCACTGGCCTGGGTCGTGTACCAGCGCCAGCGTTTTCTGGAGGAGTTTCGCCACTTCAGCAATAGCTTTGCCTTTGGGCTGTTTGCAGGCGGCGTACTGGTTACTTATGTATTTTCACGTCTTTATGGCAGGCAAGTGTTTTGGCGCGCCGTATTGGAGGAGCAGTACGTCCGGGTTTTCAAGGATGTGGCAGAAGAAGTGGTCGAGCTGCTGGGCTATAGCCTGATTCTGTTTGCCATGATCGAGCTGCTCCTGCTGGCCCGACGCCTGCACCTTGCTCGCCAGAAAAGCGCCTGACACCCTGCCAATAGGTTCTTTTTGCCGTCTTTGAGAGCACCGCCAGAGACGGCATTTCATTTTTTACATCCCGCTATACGTAAAGCCATTTGCGCCCCCTTGGCCATCCACGTAGTGTCGTCCCCCACACTGCTTTGGGCAATTTTGCTAAAAAACAACCAACTGACGACACAAACGTTATGAATACACCAAACAATCGTGAAAATACGCTAAAACGCGGGGCGTTCACTCGCTTCCTGGATAGCGTCGAATGGCTGGGCAATCTGCTGCCTCACCCGGTGACACTGTTCGCCATCCTGTGTGTACTGGTGGTGGTCGGCAGCGGCATTGCGGGGGCGCTAGGGGTATCGGTAGCCGACCCACGCCCAGCCAATGAAGGCGAGTGGATTGCCGTCAATTCATTGCTCAACGCCGAGGGCCTGCGCCGCCTGGTCACCGAAATGGTGACCAACTTCACCAGTTTTGCGCCCTTGGGTACCGTGCTGGTGGCCATGCTGGGGGTGGGTGTGGCCGAGCACTCGGGCCTGCTGTCGGCCAGCATGCGCGCGCTGGTACTCAACCGCTCACCGCGCATCGTCACCTATGCCGTGGTATTTGCGGGCATCATGTCGAACATGGCAGCCGAGCTTGGCTATGTGGTGCTGATTCCGCTGGCGGCGATGATCTTTCATTCGCTGGGCAGACATCCGCTGGCCGGTCTGGCAGCCGCGTTTTGTGGCGTCTCCGGCGGCTACAGCGCCAACCTCTTGATCGGTACCGTCGACCCGCTGCTCTCGGGCATCACTCAGGAAGCCGCTCGTCTGCTGGACCCGGCGTATATCGTCGGAGCCGAAGCCAACTGGTTCTTCATGTTTGCCAGCACGTTCTTCGTCACCCTGATTGGCGGTTTGGTCACGGAACGCATCGTCGAGCCGAAGCTGGGCAAGTTCGACACGGCCTATGCCGACAGCGATATCGATCAGCAGCGCATGGAGGGCCTGTCCGACACCGAAAAGCGGGCACTGAAGGGCACCGGCCTGGCCACTCTGGCACTCATCGCCCTGGTGGCCATCATGGTGGTGCCTGAAGGCGGCATTCTGCGCGACCCCGAGACCGGGCTGATCAGCGGCTCCCCCTTCCTGCGCGGCATCGTGGTGATCGTGGCCGTTTCGTTCAGCGTGCTGGGCTTCATCTATGGTCGCTTGGCAGGCACCATGCACAATGACCGCGACGTGGTGAACGCCATGGCCAAGAGCATGAGCAGCCTGGGCCTCTATATCGTGCTGGTCTTTTTTGCCGCTCAGTTCGTGGCGCTGTTCAACTGGAGCAACTTTGGCACGGTGACCGCCATTGCCGGAGCCGACCTGCTGGAGTCCCTGGGGCTGCGCGGGCCTGGACTATTTGCGCTGTTCATCATCATGTGCGCCTTCATCAACCTGTCGCTGGGCAGCGCATCGGCGCAGTGGGCCGTGACGGCACCCATCTTCGTGCCCATGCTGATGCTGATGGGCTACGCCCCGGAAGTGATTCAGGCCGCCTACCGGATCGGCGACTCGGTCACCAACCTGATCACCCCGATGATGAGCTATTTCGGGCTGATTCTGGCCGTAGCGACCCGCTACCGCAAGGATATGGGCATTGGCACCCTGGTAGCGCTCATGCTGCCTTATACCCTGTTCATGCTGATCGGCTGGAGCCTTCTGTTCTTCCTCTGGGTGTTCGTACTGGGTCTGCCCGTAGGACCGGGCTCCGCGACTCACTACACCCTGTAAAGGCTTCAACAAAAGGCGGCAAGGTGCTATTGGCACCTTGCCCAACAGCTGCCCACAAAAAAGCCCGCCGTGTTTCCACGGCGGGCTTTTTCGAGCGACGCTTACTCGTCCAGGAAGGAGCGCAGCGGCTCGGAACGGCTGGGATGACGCAGCTTGCGAAGCGCCTTGGCTTCGATCTGGCGGATCCGCTCTCGGGTCACATCGAACTGCTTGCCGACTTCTTCCAGGGTGTGATCGGTATTCATGTCGATACCGAAACGCATGCGCAGCACCTTCGCTTCGCGAGCGGTCAAACCACCGAGGACGTTACGGGTCGCTTCGATCAGGCCTTCGCCGGTCGCCATATCGATGGGCAGCAGCATGGTGCTGTCCTCGATGAAGTCACCCAGGTGAGAGTCGTCGTCGTCACCAATCGGCGTCTCCATGGAGATCGGTTCCTTGGCGATCTTGAGCACCTTGCGCACCTTGTCTTCCGGCATTTCAAGACGCTCGCCCAGCTCTTCAGGGGTCGGCTCGCGGCCCATTTCCTGCAGCATCTGACGCGACACACGATTGAGCTTGTTGATGGTCTCGATCATGTGGACCGGAATACGAATGGTACGCGCCTGATCCGCGATGGAGCGCGTAATGGCCTGACGAATCCACCATGTCGCGTAGGTGGAGAACTTGTAGCCACGGCGATACTCGAACTTGTCCACCGCTTTCATCAGACCGATATTGCCTTCCTGAATCAGATCCAGGAACTGCAGGCCACGGTTGGTGTACTTCTTGGCGATCGAGATCACCAGACGCAGGTTGGCCTCGACCATCTCTTTCTTGGCCCGGCGCGCCTTCGCTTCACCGATGGAGAGCTTGCGGTTGACTTCCTTCAGGTCCGCCACCGTCAGCTGCACCATGTCTTCCTCGAACGCAATTTTGCGCTGAGAGCGTGCGATGTCGGCACGCAGTGGCTCAAGACGGTCGGCATACTTGGGCTGCGCTTCCTGGAAAGCGTCCAGCCACGACGAATCCGACTCATGCCCCGGAAAGGACTTGATGAAGGTCTTGCGCGGCACCTTGGCTTTCTTGACGCACAGCTGCATGACCGCCTTTTCCTGGGCACGCACCTGCTCCACGCTGATGCGGATCTGCCCCACCAGGCGCTCGAAGTGCTTGGGCACCAGTTTGATGGGTGAGAACAGCTCGGCCAGACGTGCCTGCTCGGCTTTCAGCTCGCTACTGCCACGGCCAAACTTGGCCAGCGCCGCTTCGACGGCGGCGTTCTGCTCACGAATCTGCTCGAAACGCGCCTTGGCTTCTTCCGGGTCCGGGCCACCTTCGCTGGCGTTGGTGTCCTCGTCATCATCGTCATCGTCGCTGTCGATATCATCGTCATCGCTCAGCTCGGCATCGACTTCCGGCTCGGGGGTTTCCGCTTCGGCCACCCCGGGAATGCCTTCGTCGGGATCGATGAAGCCAGAGAACAGATCGGAAAGGCGCCCTGGCGCTTCCTCGTCCTGGGTTGCGTCGTAGGCTTCGAGGATGGAGGCAACGGCACCGGGCAGGTACGCAAGCGCCGACATGACCTCCCGCGTGCCCTCTTCGATCCGCTTGGCGATTTCGATTTCGCCTTCACGGGTCAGCAGCTCCACCGTGCCCATCTCGCGCATGTACATGCGGACCGGGTCGGTAGTGCGACCGACGTCGCTTTCCACGGCGGCGAGTGCCGCAACGGCCTCTTCCGCAGCGGATTCGTCCGTGGAGTGATCCGACATCATCAAAGTGTCTTCATCTGGCGCTTCTTCAACGACACTGATACCCATGTCGTTGATCATGCCAATGATGTCTTCCACTTGATCCGGGTCGGCGATATCCTCGGGTAGATGGTCGTTGACCTCGGCATAGGTCAGGTAGCCCTGTTCCTTGCCGCGCGCGATCAACTCCTTCAGACGTGACTGCTGCTGCGCATTTCCAGCCATAGAAACCCTATCTCGACGAAGAAGAATGAAACACCTGGGGCGCTGAATCGATTAAACTCAACAAGCCGAACAGTATAGCGTAAATAGCTGGATTTTTTCCAGCGAAACGTATTTGCGCGATCATTCAGGTGTGTTAGGTTGTTCGGTTAGCCAATACTTGGCGACATAACCTCTATGTGGCCCTGAAGTTCGAGATTTCAACCCCTCACCTCTTGCAACCACCTTGTGCATTAGCGGCCCTGGGTCAATTCCAACACCAACCCGGCCAACCGCTGCCGCTGCTCCTTATCCAGTTTTTGCCCTGAGCGCTCCAGCGCCAGCAAGGCATCGTACTCTTCCTGAGGCGAACGCTTGCGCTGCTGCTCGGCCAGGTGTTCGACCAGCCCGGTCAGCTCGGCTTCACGGGTCGCCTTGGGAATCAGCAGCTCACGCGCGGCCAACTCTGCCAGCACACGCCCCTCATCACTGCCCTGAAAGTGCGCCAGCACCACTTGCGGGCTGCGGTAGCGTCCGGCGCGCAGCAGGGCAATCAGGTCGCGGCACAGCGATGCCTGCGGATCCTGACCAGGCAGCCAATCCTGCGTTTCCGGCAGAACGGCCACCAGCGTCGGCTCATGCAGCAACAGCTGCACGATGCGTCCCACGGTGGAGAGCGTCCGCGAGGTGCTCGCCTGTCGCGATGGCCGACCGCCGCGCGGGCGGGCCTGCTCTTCCGGCATCGCCTGCGCATCGACCGGTTCCCACTGCGGCGACGCCCTGGAGGCCGCCGCCACGCGTTTGTCCAGCAACCCCTGCAACTGCGCCTGGGCCAACCCACTTCGCTTGGCGAGCGTCTCCAGCAGCAGCGACTTCAGTATGCCTTCCGGGACCTTCTGCAGCGCCTCCAGCACGTGACTGGCGAAGCGCTCGCGCCCTTCCACGGTCTGCAAGTCGCGCCCCTGGGCAGCCTGTTCGAACAGAAACTCCGACAGCGGCATGGCACAGGTCACGCGGTCTTCGAAGGCCTCGCGACCCTCGCGGCGCACCAGCGAGTCCGGGTCGTCCCCTTCCGGCAAAAACAGAAACCGCGCCTCGCGGCCATCGATCATCTGCGGCAGCGCGGTTTCCAGCGCACGGCTGGCTGCCTGACGCCCGGCGCGGTCACCGTCGAAACAGAACACCACGCGACTGACCAGACGAAACAGCCGCGACAGATGATCTTCGGTGGTGGCAGTCCCCAGCGTGGCCACGGCGTTGTGAATGCCGTACTGCGCCAGCGCCACCACGTCCATGTAGCCCTCGACCATCACCAGCTGTTCCAGCTTGCTGGTCGCCTGACGCGCCTCGTACAGGCCGTAGAGCTCGCGCCCCTTGTGAAAGACAGGCGTCTCCGGCGAGTTGAGGTACTTGGGCTGCTCATCCCCCATGACCCTACCGCCAAAGGCGATGGTCCGACCGCGCAAATCGCGTATCGGGAACATCACCCGGTCGCGGAAGCGATCATAGGTACGCCCGGTGTCCTCGCGATGAATCAGCAGACCGTACTCGATCTGCACCGGCTCACCGATGCCCTTGGCGCTCAGATGCTGCTTCAGCGCCTCCCACCCGCCGGGGGCATAACCAATCCCGTAGGTGGTCATCACATCTGGCGAGAGGCCGCGCCCCTGCAAGTAGCGCTGGGCCGCCTGGCCCTCCTGCATCTTCAATCGCTCGCGATAGAAGCTGGCCGCCACCTCGAGAAGATTGACCCCTTCCTTGCGTTTTTTCTCCCGCTGCTGGGCTCGCGGGTCGTCCGCCCCTTCCCTGGGCACGTCCAGCCCCAGCCGTCCGGCCAGTTGCTCGACTGCCTCGGGAAAGGGCAGCTTGTCGTATTCCATCAAAAAGCGTAGCGCATTACCGTGGGCACCACAGCCAAAGCAGTGATAAAACTGCTTGTCGGCACTGACGGTAAACGAAGGTGTTTTTTCCTGATGAAAAGGACACAGGCCGGAAAAATTACGGCCCGCTTTCTTGAGCTGTACGCGCTCCCCCACCACCTCGACCACGTCGACGCGGCCAAGCAGATCGTCGATAAATCGCTGTGGAATTTGACCTGCCATGGGCTGAGGGCATCCTCGCGCAACACGCTTGTGGGCGGGTCTAACGTCATCAGGCCACGCGCCTGATCACCTTAAACCGCGCAAAACAGACAACACGAAACGAAAAACAAACGGCCACCTGGTGGCGGCCGCTTGGCATCCCTCTTGAGACAACCAGCCAACTGCTCTGGCTCTCTCCAGGTACGGATCAATAGAGCCGTTCGAAACGCTTACGCTCACGCTGCAACTTCTTGGCGTGGCGTTTTACGGCAGCTGCCGCTTTGCGCTTGCGCTCAGCAGTCGGCTTCTCGTAGTGCTCGCGACGACGTACTTCAGACAGAACGCCAGCTTTTTCGCAAGAACGCTTGAAGCGACGCAGGGCGACGTCAAACGGCTCGTTATCACGTACTTTTACAGAAGGCATTAAGCACTCACCTACCTTAAGGAGTCTTGAGTTCGGATAGTACGCACACCGAACAAGACGGTGTACGACCCAGTTTTACAGCGCACAGTAGTCTAGTCGTGGTTGGCCATCTTTGCAAATGCTTACGCCCAGCGGGCACGACAATGCTAGACTAGCCGGTTTCGAGTACCTGCCTTTTCAATCAGATGAGTGCTTTTGCCATGCGTGTACTGGGCATCGAGACATCCTGCGACGAAACCGGCGTCGCCATTTACGACACGGCCTACACCGGCGGTCAGGGTCTGCTGGCCGATGCCCTGTACAGCCAGATTGCCATGCACGCCGAATATGGCGGCGTGGTGCCCGAACTGGCCTCTCGGGATCACACACGCAAGCTGCTGCCGCTCATCGAACAGGTATTGAAAGAGGCCCATCTTTCCCGCCACGACCTGGACGGCATCGCCTATACGGCGGGCCCGGGATTGGTGGGTGCGCTGATGGTCGGTGCCAGCACCGCCCATGGCATGGCCAGGGCGCTGAACATCCCCGTATTGGGGGTGCATCACATGGAAGGCCACCTGCTGGCCCCCATGCTTGAGGAGGAGGCTCCTGCCTTTCCCTTCGTGGCCCTGCTGGTCTCCGGCGGCCACACCCAGCTGGTGGAAGTACAGGGGCTGGGTTGCTATCGACTCCTGGGCGAATCGGTAGACGATGCGGCCGGTGAGGCCTTCGACAAGGCCGCCAAGATGCTGGGCCTGGCGTACCCAGGCGGCCCGCTGGTGGCCAAACTGGCCGAACAGGGCGACCCTAAACGCTTTCGCTTCCCGCGCCCCATGACCGACCGCCCCGGGCTCGACTTCAGCTTTTCAGGCCTGAAGACCCACACCTTGACGACGATTCGCCAATTGGAAGCCGCAGGCGAGCTGGACGAACAGGCCAAAGCCGACGTGGCACGCGCCTTCGAAGAGGCCGTCGTGGATACGCTGGTCATCAAATGCCGCCGAGCCCTGGACGAGACCGGCCTGAAACGCATCGTGATGGCGGGTGGTGTGAGTGCCAATACGCGGCTGCGCGAGCGCCTGGCCCTGGAGACCCAAAAGCGCCAGGCCCGTGCCTATTACCCACGTGGGCGCTTCTGCACCGACAATGGCGCCATGATTGCCTATGTGGGCGCCCAGCGTCTGGCGGCAGGAGCGCGCGACGACAGCGGTATCATGCAGGCTACACCACGCTGGCCACTGGACACGCTGACAGCGCCCCTCAGCACCACCCGATAAGCCGTTGGCCTATTTGCGCAGCGGGGGCTCTTCCCCCTGCCGCCAGCGACGAATATTGAGCACATGACGGGTCAGTACCAGCAGGCTGAACCCGCCCACCACGATCATATAGTCAGGCGCCAGCCAGGTGCACAGCAGCGGCGCCAACAGCGCGCTCGCAACCGACGCCAGCGCGGCGGTACCCAACCGCCATGCCATCAACGCCCAGATGGCAGCGCTGAGCAGCGCGACGCTGGGCACCAGCACCAGCAACACCCCGAAGGCGCTGGCGACGGCCTTGCCGCCTCGAAACCCATACCAGAGCGGGAAGCTGTGGCCCAGCAGCACCGCCAGCCCTACCAGACCCTGCCACATAATCGGCAAGGCCAGCCACTTGGCAGCCAAGACCACCGGCACCGCCTTCAAGGCATCCAACGCCAGGGTGGCCGCCGCCAGCCGAGGGCCATACAGCCGTAACACGTTGGAAAACCCGGGGTTACAGGAACCGCAAAAGCGCGGATCGGCCACGCCTGCCCAACGGCAGACGCTCACCGCCGCCAGCCAACTGCCGCTCAAGTACCCCATGACGATCCACAGCATCCCCTGCTCACCCTGCCCCTCATCAGCCAGCGCCGCCGCCTGAACTGTCGTTTATGGTCGTCCTCAAGTACAATCGCCCGCTTGTCGACGCTGGGGAATGGCCTGTGGACCGCATATTGATTGAAGCACTCACCGTAGAAACCGTGATTGGCGTATACGATTGGGAGCGCACCATCACGCAATCGCTGAGCCTGGATCTCTCCCTGGCCACGGACATCCGGCCTGCCGCCGCCACCGATGATTTGCGCCTGACTCTCGATTATGCCGCGATCTGCCAGCGAATCCAGCAGTTCGCCGACGAGCATCAGTTTGCGCTGGTCGAAACCTTTGCCGAGCGGCTGGCCGCCAGTTTGCAGCACGAGTTCCCGATCAGCTGGCTGCACATGCGTGTGCGCAAGCCCGGCGCGGTGCCTCAAGCAGCCAGTGTCGGGTTGGAAATCACCCGTGGCAGCCTGCCAAAAAACCGCAAGGATAGCGACCCATGAATCTGGTGACACTGAGCCTGGGCAGCAATATCGACCCGGAAAAGCACATCCGCCTGTGCCTGGATGCCCTGGCAGAGACGTTTGGCGAACTGCAGATATCGCGCATTTTCGAGAGCGAACCCGTCGGCTTCAAGGATAGCCGCAATTTCTACAACCTGGTGGTGGCGTTCCATAGCGACTGGTCCGTGGCCAGACTGCAGGCTTGGTCCAAAGCATTGGAAATGGCCCATGGGCGGACGCCCGACATGGTCAAGTGCAGCCCGCGTGCCCTGGATATCGACCTGCTGACCGTGGGGGACGCCTGCGGCGTGATAGATGATGTGGCCCTGCCGCGGGCTGAAATCACCCAGAACGCGTTCGTACTGCAACCCTTGGCCGAGCTGCTGCCCGACGAACGGCACCCCCGCTGTCATACGCCTTATGCCACGCTGTGGCAGCGTTTCACCTTGGGTCGTCAGCGGCTGTGGGCCATCGACTTTCAGTGGCAGGGGCGCTTCGTTTCCCAGGCCGACCCCTTGCCGCGCAAGGTCCACGCGCGCTAAAGCGCTGCGGCCACGGCCTCGCGCCGCCGTTGACGCAGCGCTTCTCCCAAGGCTGCCCCTCGGTAGCCTTCCCCCATCAACACCTGAGGGCTGACCGCGCAGGCGGCTTGCCAGGCCGCCTCCAGAACGGGGCGCAAGGCCGGCGCAAGCCGCTCCAGCAACTGCAATTGCGCGCTGACCTGGGCAGGCTTGCGCCAGCCATCCAGACGCTCCAGCCAGCACAGCACTTTCTCGGCTTCCAGCGGGGCTGCCAGCAGCGCCTTGGTCGAGGCGGCATGGCGTGCCAGCTGCGCAACGCTATTGGGCAACTTCAAACGCACGGCCAGGGCTTCGCGCTGTGGCTCACTCAGCACCGACACCAGCAGCGCATAGCGCCAGTGCGCCAGCGGCGGCTCGCGCTGTTCGGGAGCTGCCTGCATGGCCTCCAGGGCCTGGGCCAGACACGCCTTCGCTGCCAGCTCAGGCCACCACGCCGCCAACGCATCACACGCGGCCAGGGTCGTGAAATAGCACTCGGGGCTGGGTTCGGCCAGCGCCTTCTCGGTCTCGACCCACACGCGCTCGGCTGCCAGATGCGCCAGCTCTCCGCTGCGGCTGACCGCGCGCATCAGGGCCAGGGTATCCGGAGCAACGGCAAAGCCCATGGAGGCATAGCGGGCTAAAAAACGCGCAGTACGCAGTACGCGCAAGGGGTCTTCACTGAAGGCGGGGGAGACATGGCGAAGCCAGCGTTGCTCGATGTCCCGCTGTCCGTGATAAGGGTCGGTCAAATGCCCATCCGCCGCCTGGGCGATGGCATTGATGGTCAGATCCCGACGGGAGAGATCCTCTTCCAACGTCACGTCGGGGCTGGCGTGCACCTCGAACCCGCCATACCCGTGGCCCGACTTGCGCTCGGTACGCGCCAGCGCGTACTCCTCCTGGGTAGCCGGGTGCAGGAACACCGGAAAATCGCGCCCGACGGGCTTGAATCCACGCTGCTGCATCATTTCGGGGGTTGCCCCCACCACCACCCAGTCGTGATCCACCACGGGCCACCCCAACAGCTCGTCCCGCACGGCCCCACCCACGCGGTAGACCTCCAGCCCTTGGGTGTATGCATCCAGCTGAAACATCAGCGGCCTCCCTGCTGGCTGGGCACACTGACACGCTGGCCGCTCTCCAGCACCAGCGCGCTCAGCGAACCACCCCACACGCACCCGGTATCGATCCCGTGCACATCCACCCTCGCGCCGGGGGTACGCCCCTCCAACGCCGCCCAGTGGCCAAACAGCAGGCGCAGATCGTCGGCACGGGGAAACTGGAACCAGGGCGCAAAGCCCGCAGGCGCGCTATCCAACCCCTCCTTGGCAGCAAAATCGAGCCGCTCCTGGGCATCGATGAAGCGCATCCGAGTGAACACATTGACGATACAGCGCAGCCTGTCCATGCCTTCGAGCTGGTCGTGGAAGCGGTCAGGCTGATTGCCGAACAGTTGGCTCAGGAAAGCTCCCGCCTGCTCGCTGCCCAGCGCTGCTTGTACTTCTCCGCTCAGTGCCAGCGCCTGTTCGGCACTCCAACTGGGCAGCAGCCCAGCGTGGGTCATCAGCGTGTTATCGACCTGTACCGCAAGAGGAAGGCTTTGCAGCCAGTCCAGCAAATCGTCGCGGTGCGGCGAAGACAGAATGTCGTCCAGCGTGTCGTGGCGCTTGAGCTTGCCGCCCCCCCGTGCCACCACCAGCAGGTGGAAATCGTGATTCCCCAGCACGCTGCGTGCGGCGCTGCCCAGCGCTTTCACTTCCTGCAGGCAGGCCAGGGAGCCAGGCCCCCGGTTGATCAAATCGCCCACCAGCCAGAGCGTATCGCGGGCGGGATCAAAGCTGATTTTATCCAGCAAGGCGACAAACTCGGCATGACATCCATGCAGGTCGCCAATGACATAAGTGCTCATGGGTAAAGGCCTGTTGACTGATTCAATGTTGGCGTCGCGGGGCCGTATCGGTGACCACGCATAAACCGCTGGAGCAATCGCCGTGCATATCCCACTATAACGTTAGCGACTCGGCAACCCCTGGCAGGCCTATCTGACAAACCCTGACAACCACCGGGGGTGCGATTCGCGCACGACTGGCCACCACAAGGATGCCCCGCCATGCCTGCCTCTGCCTTGCCCGACGACGCGCGCCTGCGTCTTACCCGGCGCGATGCGCTCAAGACCTTCACCCTGATCACGGGCGGCACGTTGGCCGCGCTAGCCTACTCACCGCTTTTGCAGGCCCGGCCGGTAAAGCAGGTGAATGGCTGGCTGCTGCATGAGGATGATCGCTAATGTATGTGGCGTTCGAAACCCTTGCGGCCCAGACTGCGCCCCCTGCTCCGCCCTATGATCTGTGTATCGTGGGGGCAGGCGCTGCGGGCATCAGCATCGCCGTGACGCTGGCCCAGCGTGGCCACCGCATTCTGCTATGCGAAGGGGGCGGAGCCTCGTACAGCGAACGCTCCCAGGAGATCTACCGAGGCGAGGTGGTGGGCGACGCCTATCCGGCGCTCGACGGCGCCCGTTTACGTTACCTGGGTGGCTCCACCAATCACTGGGGTGGCGTTTGCCGCCCCCTCGACCGCCACGATTTCGTCGCCAAGCCTGCCGCCCCCGAGACGGGCTGGCCCATCACCCATGACGCGCTGGCCCCCTACTACGCTCCGGCAGCCACACTGCTCGACCTGACACCGCCGCCAAGCGACAGCCCGCTGGTCGGCTCCGGCTTCGAGCGCATCCATTTTTCACTGGGCAACCCGGTGCGCCTGAAAGACAAGTATGCGCCTGCCTTGAACGCCGCCCCTACGCTGGACTACTGCCTGGATGCCAACCTGACGGGCATCGAGCAGGAGGCAGGCCATGTACGGAGCATCACGCTGCGCAGCTTTGCCGGTCAGCAGTGCCAGGTGCGGGCGCGCTATTTCGTGCTGGCCTGCGGCGGCATCGACAACGCTCGGCTGCTGCTGTGGCTGAACCAGCAGACACAAGGGGCGCTGATTCGCGATGCCACGACGCTGGGTCGCTACTGGATGGAGCATCCCCATGCATCGGTGGGTCAGGCGCTGCTGTTCGACCCCCAGGCGGTGGGCATCGACCCCGAATACAACGTGTTCCTTTCGCCTACGCCCACGGCCCTGCGTCAGCGTGGGCTCCTCAACTGCGGGCTGCGGCTCCACCGCATGAGCCCGGAAGGTACGCAGCAGCTCATCGACACACTATCGCTCACGGCTCCGGCGCTGGGGCAACAGATTGCCGCTCGGCATGCACGCGGTGAACGTATGCATGGCGTCATTCTGCGAGCCGCCTGGGAGCAGGAGCCCCGTTTCGACAACCGAGTGGCGTTGAGCGAAGAACACGACGAATTTGGCATACCGCGCAGCCGCCTGTTCTGGCGGCAGTCCGCGCTGGATTACCACACCATCCGCGACAGCCTGATGCTGTTCGGCGAGTACCTGATCGACCAGGACATTGGCCGCTTGCAGTTGGCCGACTGGCTGGCCTCGCCTACGGTGCAGTTCCCTGTTGAAGGCGAGCTGGCCGGTCGCCACCACATGGGCGGGACGCGCATGAGCCATCGAGCCGAGCAAGGGATCGTGAACAGCGACTGCCGACTGTTCGATCAGCGCAATCTGTATATTGCGGGTTCCAGCGTCTTCCCAAGCGTCGGCCATGCCAACCCGACCCTGACCATCGTCCAGCTGGCACTGAGGCTATGCGACCATCTGCATGCCCAACTGACCCCACCCGCGGCCTGAGCCGAGAGTGAGGCGTCAATGCAGCTGGCGGGGCACCGCTAACCGAAAGGGCGAGACGGGCACATCGAACGCCCGCTGGGTGTAGGTGTTCAACAAGGTGTAAGCACCCTCCATGACACCTACCGGGGTTTGCAGTATCGCTCGGCTGGTATAGCGGAACCGTTGCCCCGGGCCAATCAGCGGCTGCTGACCCACCACGCCCTTGCCGCGCACTTCCTGGCTCTCGCCATTGCCCTGGGTGATTTTCCAGTAGCGTGCCATCAGCTGCACGCTATGGGGGCTTTGGTTGTGCACCGTCACGGTATAGCTGAATACGTAGCGGGCCTCGCTGGCACTCGACTCGGCGTCCTGAAACTCTGGCGTGACGCTGACCTCGATCTCCAGCCCGCTCACGCGTCACCACTCCGCTGTTCCACGTCCTCATTGGCGGCCACATGATTGGCGATGGTCACGTATTCCGCCACGGTCAGGGTTTGCGGGCGCCGGGCAGGGTCGATGCCCAACGCTTCCAGGGCCTCTGCACTGACCCGCCCCTTCAGGTTGTTGCGCAGCGTCTTGCGGCGCTGCCCAAAGGCCAGCTTGACCAGCTCGAAAAGCAGGGCCGGATCATCGGCCACCTGGGGTAGCGATGCATGGGGCGTCAGCCGCACAATGGCGGAATCGACCTTGGGACGGGGCACGAAGGCTTCCGGTGGCACGATGAACAGCTGGTCCACCTGACAGTAATACTGCGCCATCACCGAGAGCCGCCCCCAATCGGTACTGCCGGGCTCGGCCGCCAGGCGCTCCACCACCTCTTTTTGCAGCATGAAGTGCATATCGGCGATGGCTGACCCCATGGTCAGCAGGTGCACGATCAGCGGCGTCGAAATGTTGTAAGGCAGATTCCCCACCACGCGCAGCGGCTGACCGTCGCCCTTGAGGGCGGCAAAATCGAACTTCAGTGCGTCGCCTTCGTGAATCACGAATTCGGGGTAGTTGAAAAACTGCACCCGCAACCCCGGAATCAGATCTCTATCCAGCTCGATGACTTCCAGCTTGCCGGTCGCTTCCAGCAAGGGAGCAGTGAGGGCGCCCTGGCCAGGACCGATTTCGACCAGCCGATCGCCTTCACGCGGCCCGATGGCACGGACAATCCGTGAAATGATCCCGAGATCACGGAGAAAGTTTTGACCGAAGCGTTTACGAGCACGGTGCTGCTGGGGCACTTGAGACATCTAACAGTGTTCCTTGGAGGGTTGATTCATGGGGCGGCCTGAGAGGAGGCACGCTGGGTGGCCAGCCGCTGGGCGAGTGCCACCGCCACGCCCAGGCTGGAGGGGTTGGCAATGCCGCGGCCTGCCAGGTCCAGCGCCGTGCCATGGTCTACCGAGGTGCGTACCAGCGGCAGCCCCAAGGTGATGTTGGCAGCCTGACCAAAGCCTGCGTATTTTAGCACTGCCAGGCCCTGGTCGTGATACATCGCCAGTACCGCATCGACCCCCGCCAGATGGCGTGGGGTAAACAGGGTATCGGCCGGAAACGGGCCTTCCACGTTCAGGCCCTCGGCACGCAGCGCCTGCAGGGTGGGCGTGATGATTTCCAGCTCTTCGCGGCCCAGGTGGCCATCTTCACCCGCATGGGGGTTGAGCCCACACACCGCCACCCGAGGCTGGGCAATGCCGAATTGACGCTGCAGGTCCGCCACCAGCAGACGGCTGATGCGCGCAATGCGCTCGCCGGTAATGGCATCCGCCACATCGCGCAGCGGCAGATGGGTGGTCACCAGAGCAACCCGCAGGTCGCTTTCGCCCTGCCACTGTGGCGACGTGGCGTGCAGCGCAGCGTCCGTGGCCAACAGCATGACCACCTCATCCACGCCGCAGGCGTCCCGCAGCCACTCGGTGTGGCCCGTGAAGTGCGGGTAGCCACCTTCGATGATCACGCCCTTGTGCAGCGGGGCAGTCACCATGGCCGCCGCGTGTCCGGCCAGGCAGGCATCCACTGCCGTCTGCAGGGTGTCCAGCACATAGCCTGCATTGGCAGGGTCCAGCACGCCGGGCGTGGCCGGTGCGCGCAAGGCGACCGGCCACACCACCAGGCGCCCTGGCGAGGAGACCTGCTGGCTGCCCGGCTCGGCGACCACGATCTCCACCGTGAGCGCGAGCAACGCCGCCCGCTGGGCGAGCAGCGTCGGGTCACCTACCGCCACGGTGTTGTTCAGACGCCCCTGGGCCGCCAGCATCAGCGTCAGCTCGGGGCCGATACCGGCGGGCTCCCCGGTGGTGATCAGCAGCGGCAGCGACATTACAGGCGAATGTCCACGAAGGCCTGTTCGCGAATTTCACGCTGCCATACTTCCAGCTCTTCATTGGCACGACGCTGGAAGATGGCCTGGCGCACCTGCTCGCGACGGCTCTCTTCGGTCACGTCCTGACGGCGACGCTCCAGCACTTCGATCACGTGGTAGCCAAACTGCGAGCGCACCGGCTCGGACAGCTGGTTGGGGCCGAGCGAGTTCATGGCCTCTTCGAAGGCAGGCACCGTCTGGCCGGGGCGCACCCAACCCAGGTCGCCACCGTTCATGCCGCTTCCCCGGTCATCGCTGAGTTCACGGGCAACGGTGGCAAAGTCTTCGCCCTGCTGCAGGCGCTGGCGAGCCTGCTCTGCGCGGCTACGCGCTTGCGCTTCGTCACGGGTGGGCGTCAGCTCGACCAGCACGTGGCGCGCGCGGGTCTCTTCGATGAACGACTGGCCCTGCTGAGAGGGCTGCTGCTCGAGAAAACGCTCCACTTCCCGGTCCGACACGGAAACCCGCTGGCTGATCTGACGCTGCTGCACCTGGCGCATCAGCATTTCGCGCCTTACTTCCTCTCGCACGCTGGCCAGACTCATGCCATCGGCTTCCACGGCATCGGCAAACTGGTCCAGGCTCATGCCATTGGACTCGGCAATGGTACGCAGCTGACGGTTAAGCTCGGTGTCGTCCACGCTCAGGTTGGCGCGGTTGGCCATCTGCAGCTGAATTTCGTCCATCACCATGCGCTCCAGCACCTGCTGGGCCAACTGGCTGCGGGGCGGCAGTTGCCCGCCTTGAGCGGCCGCCTGCTGTTCGATTTGCGCGATGCGGTCGTTCAGCTCACTGCGCATGATGACACCATCGTTGACAACGGCCACGACGCTATCCAGCGGCTGACGCTGCGCGGATTCGAAGCTCTGGGCCTGAACGCTCAACGGTACCAGGGCAGCACCGGCACCCAGACACAGGGTCATCATGGTGCCCGCCGAAAGCAGTCTTGCCCGCTGGGAGAGCTTGCGGGTCCGCAGGGTCTTTCTGATCGTCATAAAAAGTCTCTTTCAGTCGCCATTCAAGGTGATCGTTAAAGGGGTGTGGGGCGGTAGCCAGGGATCGCCTGCTCAAAGTAGCTGTCGGCCTGTTGACCAACACCGCCAAGACCACGGAAGACAAAGCGCAAGAACAGCCCACGGTCACTAAAGTCGTCTTCCACTCTGGCGGTATCGTTGTCGTCTATCCACTCCCGCCAGACAAGCTGTACGCCGTAGCAGCAGTCGTTCCACTGCAAGCCCGCCAACTGCTCCAGAGGACGATCGTTGGTTTGATCGTGCAGGTAGCGGCCAATCAAATCAATCCTTGGGCTGGCTTTCCAGGCCAGCGACAGGTCCCACTCTTCACGACTGTAGTCGCGGAAGCCGTCGTCGCCGGGCACCACGGAAGGATCGAACCCTTCGATCTCCCAGCGGTAGCCAAGGTTCACTACGTGGCCGTCCGGATGGCGATAACGTACATCGACACTGGAGCGTTCGGTCTGCTCACGCTCGTCGTCGTAGAGCCATTCATAGCCCGTGCTCCAGCGGTCGTTGATCTGCCAGTCCAGACGGGTCACCAGCGGCGAGCGGTCTCGCGTGGCCTGATAGCGGCTCAGCGGATTGGCATTGGGAGCATCCTCCGGACGCGGCGGCAGCGTGCTCGGGTCACCGTCACTGTCGATACGCCGCTCGGCGAAGTAGAGGCTCTGGCCAACGCCCAGCGTCAAACGATCACGTCCGGCGCTGTCTTCGATCAGCCGAGACTGTACACCCAACGAGACGCGATTCAGATCACCGACCCGGTCAGCCCCCGAGAAGCGGTGCGGGGACCAGAGCTGATCCCAGGAGAATGCCCGCTCACGGCTATCGAAGTCTGGCAGCTGGGTCTGGTTGGTACGCGGCACGTAGGCGTAGTTGATACGGGGCTCGAGAGTCTGGCGATAGTCACGCCCACCCAGCTCCAGTTCACGCTCGAAGACCAGCCCACCGTCGATGGAGGTGATGGCGACGCTACGCGAGGGCGACGTATCGCGGTCCGTGATACGGTCGCCGTAATCCAGTTCGTAGGCGGTATGCCACAGCTCGCTGCGCGGTTCGATATAGCCCCAGGACTGCTCATAGCGCCAGCCCACGCTGGGGGTCAGGTGCAAGCGGGTACCAATGGCGGCTTCCCGCTCGGGGACCCGCCGTTCGTCCACGTCACGCCAGAAATAGGTCGCGTTGGAGCGCCACTGGGTATAAAACCCGCTGCCCAGCTGCCAGTCCGAGTTGGCGGTCAGGCTGGGCAGACGGTAGAAAGGGCGATCGGTATCGCTGAGCGGGTCTTCCAGGCGCTGAAACCCCTGGGCCCTGGCGTCCAGCTGCCAGCGCTCGCCGCGGTAGTCCACCTGCGCCAGGCGCTCCATGCTGACCCGGTCACCGCTGCCGAACTCACCCCCAAAGTCGTCGAAATAGCGCCCATCGCTGGCCGCTCCGTAGCGCAATTGATAGTCGCTACGCGGGGCCAAGGCACCGGCGTGCTGCGCATCGATGTACCAGCGCTCCTCGCCTTCGAAGCGATTGTCCCCGGTGCTGCTGCCACCATCGCTGCCCAGGAAACCACCCTCCACGATCCCCTGGCTTTGCTCGAACAGGTAGCGATACTCGCCATTGAGCAGCAGCCCACGGTCCGACATCCAGCGCGGTGTAATGGTGGCGTCATGGTTAGGCGCAATGTTCCAGTAAAACGGCTGAGCATAGTCAAAGCCGTCACTGGAGAAGCTCAGCGTGGGCGACAGCAGCCCCGTGTGGCGGCGGTCATCGATGGGAAAACGCAGCCAGGGCCAGTAGAAAATCGGCACGTCCTTGACCTGCAGGCGCGCGTGGCGTGCCGTGCCGAATCCGGTGGTCTGATTCAACTGGATATCGCTACCCACCAGCTGCCAGCTGTTGGCACCCGGATCACAGGTAGTGAAGGTGGCATCGCGCAGGCGATACTGCTCTTCTCCGGTTTGCTCCAGTTGACTGGCCTGACCGCGCAGGTGCTGGTCATAGAGCACGTAATGACTATTGCGCAGCGAGGCGCGATCTTCGTTGAGCATCAGCGTGGCCTGTTCACCACGCACCATGGCCTGCCCGTCGCGGATGACCAGATCACCTTCGGCATCGACGCGTTGGCGGTCCGCCGGGAGAAATACCTGATCGGCCTGCAGTTCGGTATTGCCACGACGCAAGACCACATCGCCGCGCAGCAACGCTTCGCCATCCGCGGCATAATCCGCTTCATCGGTTTCCACCGAGAGCGTTTCCGGGTTCTCTTGCGCGGACAAACGATAGTCGGGCATCACATAGCGCCCACGACACAGCTGTTGACGTGCTTCGTCCTGCCCCCAGGGCTGCCAGTCCAGCGCGTCAGCCGACAGCGGCTGGCCCTGAGCCACCGCTGACAGCGAGGCACCGGCGAGCACACTGCCCAACAGCGTTTGCGCAACCGGAGTGGTGCGCGAGATTCGCTTGCCCATGTTCGTTATCCTTGGCATCCAGAATCGGTATTATACAGCCCGCATCATGCCCGACCAGCAAGGAGCTTGCATGTCCTCTTCCAGGATCGACGCCCTCACCCAGTGGGCAGCGCAGCATCATGGCCTCGCGCCCGCGCATATTCAATTGGCACCGGCGGGCGGCGACGCCAGTTTTCGGCGCTATTTTCGCCTCACGCTCCCCGATGGCAGCACACGCATCGTCATGGACGCGCCGCCCGCCCAAGAGGACTCGGCGCCTTTCGTGGCCATCGGCAAACGCTGGCATGCCGCCGGGCTAGCGGTCCCCTGCATCTATGCCAGCAACCTCGACGAAGGCTTCCTGCTGCTGGAGGATCTGGGCGACACCCCGCTTCAGGACACCTTCACGGACCCTGACAACACCCGTCAGCGCCACCTGGAAGCCATGGCGCTGATCGCTCAGTTGCAGAATCGTGCCGACCCTGCGGCGCTACCCGCCTACGATGAGGCTCTGCTGGGGCGTGAACTCGACCTGTTCCCCGAATGGTGCCTGGAACGTTGGCTAGGGCTGGCCGCCCCCGAGTCGTGGCCCGCGCTGCGTCAGGCGTTGATCCATAGCGCGCTGGCACAGCCCGTGGTCAGCGTACATCGGGACTTCGATGCCATGAACCTCATGTGCCAGGATCAGCAACTGACGATGATCGACTTTCAGGATGCCGTGGCTGGTCCGCTCAGCTACGACCTGATCTCGCTGCTGCGGGGGCGTTACTGTCGTTTCAGCGCCAGCCAGTTTGCCGAGCTGGTATCGCTATTCTACCAGCAGGCTCGCCAGGAGGGGCGACTGCCCCGCACTACCTCGGAAGCGGACTTTCTGGCCCAGTGCCATGCCATGGCGGCCCAGCGTTCGCTCAAGGTACTGGGCATCTTCTGCCGATTGACGCTACGCGACGCCAAGCAGGGCTACCTGGCCCGCCTGCCCCACTTCCTCGCTCACCTGGAAGACAGCCTGGCAGCCCTGCCTGCCCATCAGGGGTTTGCCGAGTGGGTCAGCAGCGAGCTGCGCCCCGCCATCATGCAGCGCCTGGCGGAGCAGAGCACATGAAGGCCATGATCCTGGCTGCAGGCCTTGGCAAGCGCATGCGCCCGCTTACCGACCACTGCCCCAAGCCGCTGCTGCCCGTCGCGGGCAAGCCGCTGATCGTGCATCACATCGAACGCCTGCGGCAGGCGGGCATTCATGAGTTGGTCATCAATGTCAGCTATCGTGCCGAGCAGATCATGGCCGCCCTGGGCGACGGCAGCGCCTATCAGGTATCCATCCAGTGGAGCCACGAGCCATCTCCGCTGGAAACCGGCGGCGGTATTCGCCAGGCGCTGCCGCTGTTGGGAGAATCTCCTTTTCTGTTGATCAACGGGGATGTGTGGTGCGACTACCTGCCGGATGCTGCCGCGCTGGCCGCCGAGGATCTGGCGCATCTGGTGCTGGTGGACAACCCGGTGCAACACCCTGACGGCGACTTCGCGCTGCATCAGGGCCGGGTGGCGAGCGCTGGAGCGCCACGCCTGACCTTTGCGGGCATCAGCCTGCTGCGCCCCGCTCTGGTGGCCAGCGAGCCGCCAGGGGCGTTTGCCCTGGCGCCGCTGCTGCGTCAGGCCATGGCCGAAGGGCGTGTCTCGGGCGAGCATTTCGCTGGCCACTGGGTAGACGTGGGTACGCCAGAGCGTCTGGCGGTGCTGGAACGACACCTTGCCTGACGGGTTTGCGATAGAGGACGTGCAGGCGACATGGAGAGAAGCCGTGCGTCTGCGCCTGGAAATGTTATGCTGCGCGACCTACCTTTCGTCGCCAGCATGAGGAGAGCAACGTGAAAGCACGGGTAACATGGACCGATGGACGCCAGTTCGTGGCGGAATCTGGCAGCGGGCACAGCGTTGTGATCGACGGCCCGCCTGACCACGGTGGCCGAAATACGGGGCCTCGCCCAATGGAAATGCTGCTGATGGGCATGGGCAGCTGTACCGCTTTTGATATTCTCAACATTCTCGACAAGGCACGGGCAGAGGTCACCGACTGCGTGGCCGAGCTGGATGCCGAGCGCGCCGATGAAGTCCCCGCCGTCTTCACCAAGATCCATGTCCACTTCGTGGTCACTGGTCGCGGCCTGAAAGAGAAGCAGGTCCAGCGTGCCGTGGAGCTGTCGGCCGAGAAGTACTGCAGCGCCTCGATCATGCTGGTCAAAGGCGGTGTCGACATCACTCACTCCTATGAGATCCGCGAAGCTTGAGCCGTCATGGGTCGGCTGGCCACGCGGGTGACGCTGCAGCATCAAAAAAAATGGCGTGGCTGGATGCAAGCCACGCCCTGGGCGGGCATAATACGCCCGCTTGTTTTTCCCTTTACTGCGTAGTGCGGGGTCGTCTTCACGGCGGCTGCGTTAGCACGGTGACAAGTGTTTATCGGTTCCGGCGCTGGCTCGTCGGGGTGTCCTCATCTGCCATAGGGAGGTTCGGAAGTGTCAGATAATCTCCGACTCCACGGGTTCAACAACCTGACCAGCTCTTTGAGCTTCAATATTTACGACATCTGTTACGCCAAAACCGAAGAGCAGCGTGCGGCTTATATCGACTATATCGATGAGCTTTACAACGCCGAACGTTTGACGCAGATCCTGAAAGACGTCACCAACATCATTGGCGCTCATGTACTGAACATCTCGCGTCAGGATTATGAGCCCCATGGCGCGAGTGTGACCATTCTGATTGCCGAGCACGAGCTGGATGACCCGACGCCAGGGCAAACCGAGCCAGGACCTGGCCCGCTGCCGGAAACGGTCGTGGCCCACCTGGACAAAAGCCATGTGACGGTACACAGCTACCCCGAGTCGCACCCCGACAACGGCATCAGCACCTTCCGTCTGGATATCGATGTATCCACCTGTGGGCATATCAGCCCATTGAAAGCGCTGAACTACCTGATCCACAGCTTCGACTCCGACATCGTCACCATGGACTACCGCGTGCGCGGTTTCACCCGTGACGTCGATGGCAAGAAGCTGTTCATCGATCACGACATCACCTCGATTCAGGACTATCTGGCAGAAGATACCAAGCAGGCCTACCAGATGATCGATGTGAACGTGTATCAGGAAAACATGTTCCACACCAAGATGCTGCTCAAGGACTTCGAGCTGGACAACTACCTGTTCGGCACGTCGCGCCGCGACATCACCTTCGAAGAAGCCCGCGATATCGAAGGCCGTCTGCGCAAAGAGATGCTGGAAATCTTCTACTCGCGCAATCTCGACTGAGGTTGCGGGCAAAAGATTCCTTCAGCACAACGCAAAGCCGCCCTTTCGGGCGGCTTTTTTCATGCTCGTTCAGTGCGCCAACCCCAGGCCGCGCTAGTAAAACCCGGCGTCGCCTTCAGGGCGCGTCTTGAAGCGCCGGTGCAGCCACAAGTACTGCTCGGGGTGCTTGCGAATGGCCCGTTCGATGAATTCGTTCACTCGGGTGGCATCGGCCACTTCGTCGCCGCTGGGGAAGCCTTCGAAGGCGGGCAGACATTCGATGGTGTAGGTACGGTTGTCCGGGTTGCGGTGAAACATCAGCGGTACCACCGGCGCTCCGGTCATGCGGGCGATCTTGGCCGTCAGGCGAATGGTGGCCGCCTGCTGCCCAAACAGCGGAGCGAAGACGCTGACATCGCGACCGAAATCCTGGTCCGGGGAGTACCATACGATATGCCCCGCCTTGATCCGCCGCACCACGCCACGCAGGTCGTGACGGTCGATGGCCTGGCCGAAAATGCGCGAGCGTGCCCGGGTCATGAAGCGTTCGAACAGCGGGTTGTTATGGGGGCGATAGACCACGTCCGCCGGGAAAAACAGCGAGTGCAGCGCGCCACCCAGATCCAGCGTCGAGAAGTGAATACCGACCACCAGCACGCCCTTGCCCTGAGCTTTGGCATGGGCCAGGTGCTCCTGGCCATGATAGGCCACGCGATGACGCAGGCCTTCGGCATCGCGACACCAGCCGGTGGCGGTTTCCACCAGCCCGATACCGTTGGCAATGAAGGTTTCCTTGACCAGCTGGCGCTGCTGCTCGGCGCTTTTCTCGGGAAAGCAGAGCGCCAGATTGGTGGCCGTGATGTGCCGCCGACGCTTGGCAAGCCGCCACGCCAGCAGGCCTATCATCTTGCCTACCCAAAGCTTGACCCGCCAGGGTAACCAGGCCGCCACGTACATGGCACCAATGGCCAGCCAGGTAGGCCAGTAGCGGGGGTGCGCAAAGGAGCGCGGATAAGATTTCGACATACGAATAACCGTTTAGACGTTGGCACCATGGTACTGCCGAGGCGCTCTGGGCAGCACGCCGGTCAGCAAGGTATAGCTGATGGTATCGCAGTGGCGGGCCACTTCGTCCACCGACAGCACGCTGCCCTGGGTAGCGCGCCCCCACAGCACGACTTCGCTACCGATGGCGGCGTCGGGCACCTCGGTGACATCCACCGTGAGCATGTCCATGGAGACTTTACCGGCGATGGGGCAGCGCTGGCCGTTGACCAGTACCGGCGTGCCATCCACGGCATGGCGATCATAGCCATCCCCATACCCTGCGGCGACGACGGCAATTTTCGAGGGGCGTGGGGCCTTCCAGCGTCCGCTGTAGCCCACTGGTTCGCCGACGGCCAGCTCACGCAGGGCGATGATTTCCGAGCGCAGCGTCATCACCGGGCGCAGCTGGCGGGTCAGCTCGCTGGCCACTTCCAGGGGGTCACTGCCATACAGCATGATACCCGGCCGATTCCAGTCGCCATGGGCGACTGGCCGAGCCAGGGTGGCAGGTGAATTGGCCAGGCAAAGCGGTGCTTTCAGCGTTGCCGCCAGGGCCTGCAAGACGCCCATCTGGTGTTCGAAGTAGCTGGCATCCTGGGCATCGGCGTTGGCGAAGTGGCTCATCAGATGCAGTGCCGTAACCTGTGGGGCACTGTGCAGACGCTGCCATACCGCAGTCGCCTCCTGAGGAGAGAACCCCAGCCGGTGCATGCCGGAATCGACCTTCAACCAGACGGGAATCGGCCGCTGCGGGGCATAGGCCAAAAGCGCCTCTACCTGCCAATGGCTGTGCACGCTGATCCACAGGCCATGATGGTCGACCAGCGCCAGCTCGTCAGCGGTAAAGATACCTTCCAACAGGATGATGGGGGCCTTGATGCCGCCTTCACGCAGGCTCAGTGCTTCTTCGATACAGGCCACCGCAAACGCAGGCACCTCGGCTTCCAGGGCGTTGGCACAGGCCAGCGCACCGTGGCCATAGGCATCGGCCTTGATGACGGCGACCGAGCGGCTCTGAGGCGCGCAGCGGCAGGCCAGCTGGTAATTGTGACGCAGCGCGTCCAGGTCAATATGGGCCACTAACGGGCGCATGGCTATCTCACTTATCAGAGCGCTCGTACGACAGCGCGGTGCTGATAATCCGCACGGCTAGCGAACGGATATGGGTTTAGCGGGCGTTACCCGATTGCCAGACAGGCTGGCTATCAAAAACAGCGCACCGAGTGAAATGCTCGGTGCGCTGTAGACTAGCATGTCGAACGTGCTGGCCGGGCCAAGTGGCTTCGACGAGGCTACGCCTCGAAAATCGAATCCAGAGAAAGCCCCTGTTTTTCCAGCGAGCGTCGCAACTTCTTTAACGCTTCTACCTGGATCTGACGAACACGCTCGCGGGTCAGACCGATTTCGGCACCCACTTCCTCCAGCGTGGCGGCTTCATGCCCACGCAGGCCAAAGCGACGCACCACCACCTCGCGCTGTTTCTCGCTGAGCTCGTCCAGCCAGTGGTCGACATGCTCGCGCACGTCTCCATCCACCAGGCATGCTTCCGGACCCAGCACATCATCGTCGGTGAGGGTATCGATGAGTGGCTTGTCGCTCTCGCCGCCCATTGGGTAGTCCACCGAGGAAACACGTTCGTTGAGCCCCAGCATCTTCTTGACGGTCTCGACCGGCTTGTCGAGATGCTCGGCAATCTCTTCTGCGGTGGCTTCGTGGTCGAGCTTCTGGGTCAACTCACGGGCGGCACGCAGATAGATGTTCAGCTCCTTGACCACATGAATCGGCAGACGAATGGTGCGCGTCTGGTTCATCAAAGCGCGTTCGATGGTTTGCCGAATCCACCAGGTGGCATAAGTGGAGAAGCGAAAACCCCGCTCGGGGTCGAACTTTTCCACCGCGCGGATCAGCCCGAGGTTGCCCTCTTCGATCAAATCCAGCAGCGTCAAACCTCGATTCAAATAGCGTCGGGCAATCTTGACCACCAACCGCAGGTTGGACTCGATCATCCGCGAGCGCCCCAAGGCATCACCCTTGCGCGCCAGACGTCCGTAATAGACCTCTTCTTCCGGCGTCAATAGCGGCGAAAAGCCGATTTCATTGAGGTAGATCTGGGTAGCATCCAGACTCTGAGTGGATTGGCGATCGTCTCGACCAAGCGCTTTCTCGAACTCTTCCTCCTCAGCCGTGGCATCGTCATCAGCCTCGTCCAGCGCCTCCTCAACCTCGTCGAGGTCGATCTCCTGTAGGTCCTTCTCCAGCATACTCATGGTCATACCCCCGTTGTCTCGCCTATCCGCCATTCGAAAAAGTCAGGGTGGTCGCACTTCCTGTGCGCGTGCACCTTATTGTTATATGACGCCTTAGTTAGCTGTCCGGGTTACCTTGATCGAGCTAATACGTTACCTTCAGAGCATGATGCCTAGCGAGCTGGCAAATAGTCGAGCGGATTCTGTGGCTGGCCATCGCGGCGCACCTCAAAATGCAGCTTGACGCTATCGGCGTCGCTATCGCCCATGGTGGCAATGACCTCACCCGCCTCGACGACATCATTCTCTTTGACACTCAAACTGTCGTTGTGTGCATAGGCGCTGAGGTATTGATCGTTGTGCTTCAACAATATCAGGTTACCGTAGCCGCGCACACCGCTGCCCGCGTACACCACGATGCCAGGTCCTGCTGCTCGCACAGGTTGCCCCTTTTGCCCCGCGATATCAATCCCGGCGGTGATACTGCCGCCTTGGCCAAACTCGCCGGTCACTCGACCATCGGTGGGCCAGCGCCAGTCGACGTTATCGACAGGCGTGAAGGTGCGCGACGAACGATCCTGGCGAGCGGCCTGGGCGGGTTGTGCCGCAGGCGTTGGCTCTGGCGTCGCTGCGGGCGCAGGCTCTGGAGCCGGTTCGGGCTCGGGCTCGACGGCAGGTGCCGAGGGCGGCTCAGCAGCGACCGACTCGGGCGGCTCTGGCGAGGCAGGCGGGGGCGTATTGGCAGCCACCTGCTGCGCGGCTTCCACGGCGCGGGGTTCGGCCGTCAAACGCTGGTTACGCTCGATGGCGCTCTCATCGGGCAGCAGCCAGTCCAGCTCCTGCTCGTTACTGGCAACGGCCGTGGCCTGGGGCTGCAGCCCGGTGGCCACTACGCCACGGGAAGCCGTGGCAGGCGCCTGGCTGGGTGCCGTGCTGGCACCCGCGCCTTCGCGCAGGGCGATGGTCTGCCCCGGCTGAATCTGATAAGGCGGGCTGATGTTGTTCAAGGCCGCCAACTGGCGGTAATCCAGGTTGTGCTGCCAAGCAATACCGTACAGAGTATCGCCTGCCTTGACGGTGTACTGAGGGGTATTTTCAACCACGCGACGGGCTTCACTCAAATCGCGTACCTGTGGCGCACCCTGCTGTTGGTTGGCACAGCCGCTGATCGCCAGCGCCAACACCGACACGATAAAAACCTTACGCATGCAATCCCTACTCCTTTTCAATGCCGTGCGCTCACACTCGATGATTCGATTCCCGCTCAATGGCTCGGGGTTGTTGAGCGTGAGGAATGCGTCACTGCGCGACGATTCAATAATACGACCAGCAGTGCTCCAAAGACCATCAACGATACGACACCAGCGACCTGCGCGGACTCGCCGGTCAGCACGGCGTAGTCGCTGGGTAACAGATAGCGATAGGCCAACGGTATCATTTGTCCATCCGAGCCCAGCTGGTAGCGTAACAGCTCGCGCCAGGGCCAGAGAACCGGCAACGAACCGACGATGAACCCCAGCAACAGCTGCAAGGTTGCCCCATGATAGCGTTTCAATAGCCATGACAGTAGCCGTGAGGACAGGGCGAGTCCCAGCAGGCAACCCATGCCGAACAGGATGATGATACCCATATCGAAGCTGCGAATCGCGCCCATGATGGTGCCGTAGAGGCCCATGGTGAGCAATAGAAAACTCCCCGACACGCCCGGCAGCAGCATGGCGCTGATGGCGATGGCGCCTGCGACCACCACGACCATCGCTTCATTACCGATCATCAACACCAGGGGCATCATGCCCGGCAGCAGTTGAGCCAGCAGCAACCCCAGGGTGAGCGGCAGCAGATAGGCTATTTTCCAGCGCTCCCCCGCCTGCCCGACGACCAGCCCCGAGGCCGCCACCAGCCCGAAAAAGAAGCCTTGCAGCAGCAGTGGATGGGCCTCCATGAGCCACAGCGCCAGGTGCGCGACGCTGAACAGGCTGATGGCGACACCGGCCAGCAAAGGCATCAGGAAGGCCAGATTGAGGTGGACATAAAGCCCACGCAGCCCACCGCGCCGCCAAGCCCCCAGGGCGCTGGGGCCAAATTGCTTGATGGTGTTGATCAGTTCTTCATAGATACCGGTAATGAACGCAATGGTGCCACCAGACACCCCGGGAACGGCATCGGCGGCTCCCATGCCAGCGCCTTTGAAAAACAGTCCTATCGTTCGACGCTTCAATCCACGACTCCTTGCAACAGGGGAACAAAGCGCACGGGTTCGAGCCGGCGCTTTTCAAATGCACAGCCAATGCGCTTGACCTGAGTCAGCCACTGGCTGCCGTCGGACTCTTCCAGCGGCGCAATCAATACGCCTTCTGGCGTCAACTGCTCGAGCAGTACCTGAGGCAGCGTTTGCGCACAGGCAGTGAGCAAAATCACATCGAAAGGGGCGGCTTCCGGCCACCCTTCGCCCCCATCGGCCACGGCCAGCGTCGCCGGGGCATCCAGCCGCCATAGTCGTTCGGCGGCACGCTCGTGCAGCGCGTGGATGCGCTCGACGGAGTAAAGGGTGTCGACCAGGCGCGACAGAATCAGCGTTTGATAGCCGGAGCCCGTACCGACTTCCAGAACACGTCGGGGCGATGCCTTCAAGACCAGCTCGGTCATGCGCGCCACGGTCAAGGGCTGCGACAGGGTCTGCCCAAAACCAATCGGCAGTGCGGTGTCTTCATAGGCACGGTGTGCCAGCGCTTCGTCCACGAACAAATGACGTGGCTCACGGGCCATCACCTCCAGCACCCGCGCATCATGCACGCCCTGCTGCTGCAGGCGTTCGATCATGCGATCTCGGGTGCGCTGAGAGGTCATGCCACGACCTCTCAACTCGCCGGGGGATAGATCAGGCAAAGGCATCCAACCAGTCCTGTACATCGCGGCGCGCCGGATGGCGCGTCAGGTCTGTTTGCAACGGGGTGATCGAGACATAGCCCGCCTCGACCGCCGCAAAATCGGTATCCTCGCCATCATCGGCGTTGGCCGCCACGGGGGCAATCCAGTAGCGCGTGCGACCACGGGGGTCTTGTACCGGAACGGGCTTCTCGGCAGGACCCCGATACCCCAAGCGGGTCACCTTGAAGCCTTTGATGGCTTCCCAGGGCAGATCAGGTACATTGACGTTGAGCAGCGTACGCGGCGGCAACGAAAGGCGGTCGGCGGCCCCCACCAGGCTGGCCGCCACGTGCGCGGCCGTAGCGAAGTGCTGGGTGCCGCACAGCGACATGGCGATGGCCGTCATGCCCAGGTTACGGCCCTCCATGGCGGCGGCTACCGTCCCGGAGTAGAGCACGTCATCGCCCAGGTTGCTGCCATGATTGATGCCGGAGATGACCAGGTCTGGCCGTTCGTCCCACAGCCCGTTCACGCCCAGATAGACGCAGTCGGCCGGGGTGCCATCGACGCTATAGAAACCGCTGTCCAGTGCGGTCAGCGACAGCGGCCGAGACAGTGTCAGCGAATTGCTGGCCCCGCTACGATCGCGGTCAGGGGCAACCACGCGCAGGTGCGCATGGGCCGTGAGCGCATCATGCAGCGCCTTCAGGCCGGGGGCGTGAACGCCATCGTCATTGGAAAGCAGCAGTCGCCGCATGTTGGTCTCCTTACACGTACATCAGGCGGTATCGGGATGGTGGATCAACTCGCCGATCACCGCCGTGGCAAAACTACCTCGCGGCAGGGCAAATGAGAGTAGCACAGCGCCGTCTTCATGGGTGATGCTGGGCGCCACCAGGCAGGCCCTCAGTGCCCGTTGAGCACGCTTGACGCCACTTTTTTCAAGCCCTTCACACAGCGCTGGATGCCGCTGTCGAAGCAATGTCTCATACTCCGCCGCCGCCCCCTGCGCCAATTCACCAACACCCCACAACACCCCGGTGGGGTGAAGATCCATCGCGGCGGCCCGCTCGATCAGCGCCTTATCCACTGAATCGACGGCAAACACGCTCTGGGTTCCTTCCAGCATCAGCGTGTCACCTGCCAACGGGCAGCACCAACTGCCCTCCTGCAAGCGCACGCTGAGCAGTTCGTTGAACAGAAAGCTGCGGGCGGTCGAGAGCATCATGCCCTGGCGGTCATCGCGTTTGCGCCAGCCCTTGGCCAGCACCGCCTGGGCTCGCTGCAAGTTGCGGGCACCCGCGCCAAAGCGCTGATGGCCAAAATAGTTGGGGACGCCGTGACGGCACAGCGCTTCCCATCGCGCGGTAAAGTCTTCCCGCTGCACGGCGTCGCCACTGAGCCGCAGTTGAAAATGGTTGGTGCGGTGCACGCCGCGCTTCAGCTTGCGCGGGTGGCGCGCCTGCTCCAGCACCTGAATGCCCAGCTCGGCCAGAGCGGCTGCCAGCCCCTCAGGCGCTGGGCGCCCCGGCAGATGTACGCTGAGCCACTGTCGCGTGACGGCGACCCGGTCTTTCATTCCTGAGTAGCCGATGTCGCGCTGCCCCACGCTGCATAGTCGGCTGAGCTGTCTGACCACATCCAGTGTGGTCAGGTTGCGCTTCTCCACCCGCAGCCAGAGGTGCTCGCCCTGCCCTTCGGGGATGAAGTCGAGCTGCTCGTCGACCCAAAAATCTTCCGGCGCGGTGCGGTAGTGGCCAGGGGCGGGCGGGCCGAAATCGGCCGTCAGGCTGCGCTGCCAATCAGGAAGTTCAAGCATCCGCTGACACTCGCGGGGTCAGCAGCACCACGGCCTCGGCGGCGATACCTTCACCCCGCCCGGTGAAGCCCAGCCGCTCGGTGGTGGTGGCCTTGACGTTCACCTGGCCCAGGGCGATTTCCAGATCCTGGGCAATGACGGTTCGCATGGCCTGGAGATGAGGCGCCATTTTAGGGGCCTGCGCCATCAAAGTGGCATCGAGATTGCCCACCTCGTAGCCGGCATGGCGCACCAGCGACATGACGTGACGCAGCAGGCCACGGCTGTCGGCGCCTTGCCAGGCGGGGTCGGTATCCGGAAAATGATGGCCGATATCGCCCAGCGCACAGGCACCCAGCAGCGCATCGCTGATGGCATGCAGCAGCACATCACCATCGGAGTGCGCCACGAACCCCTGCTCGAAGGGCAGCGCGACGCCTCCAATCATGAGATGGTCGCCGGGTCCAAAGCGATGCACGTCAAATCCATGGCCAATTCGCATTAGGCGCTCCTGTTGCCGTTATCCGCCATCGACGCGGCGGCTTGTTGAGTGTGTAGGATGGCGCCAGCCAGCGCCAGATCGCCGGGGTGGGTCACTTTCAGGTTGTCGCGGCGGCCGCTGACCAGCCGCGGCGCTTCTCCCAATGCTTCGACGGCAGAGGCTTCGTCGGTGACCAGCGTACCGTGCTGTTCGGCATGCTCCAGGGCGCGCAGCAGCAGCGCGTAACGAAAGCCTTGCGGAGTCAGCGCATGCCACAGACCGTCGCGGGGTTCAGTGCGCAGGCTGCACTGATCACCTCGGTCACGCTTCATGGTGTCGGCCACCGGCATGGCCAACAGCGCACCGGCCGAATGGCGCTGGATGGCCGCATGCAGCGCCAGCAAGTCCTGCTGGGTAATACAGGGGCGCGCCACGTCATGCACCATGACGATGTCATCCGCACGAGCGGGAATGGCACGCAGCGCGTTGAGCACACTATGCATTCGCTCCTGGCCGCCATCGACCCGCTGCCAGCGCTTGAACGGTACGCTATGCGGGTCGAACCAGCTGTCGTCGCGATCCAGACAGAGCACCAGGTGGGCCTCAGGAAAAGCCTGGGCTAGCCGTGCCAGGGTGTGGGCCAGGATCGGCTGCCCATCGAGCGACAAATACTGTTTGGGTCGATCAGCCCCCATACGTTTACCCTGCCCTGCGGCGGGCACCACCAGCCAGAGCGTTTCACTCATGGCTCACCGCCTTCGCGCTCACGCGGTGGAATGACTCCCGGCTGGGCGATCAACCCCGCATGAATCCCCAGCAGCTCGTTTTCGATGGCGACACCAGGCACCCAGAAAAATTGCTCGTCGGAACGCACCATGCCCATATCGCTGCGCGCACGCTCTTCGATGGCGGCCAGCCCGGTTTTCAAATCCGTGACCTCGGCCGCCAGTCGGGCGTTACGCTCGCGCAGGGGCTGATTGGCCGCTTCCTGTTCAGCCACACGCTCTTCGACCCGCTGAAGGTCGCGCCAGCCGCCGTTGCCCAGCCACAGCTGGTACTGCATCAGGCCAAGCACCGCCAGCAGTATCACCAAGAGCCATCTGTGCATGAGAGTGTTCCTGTATAAAAGCCAGAGCGGCGCGCATTATGCCATCAAGCCGCAGGGTCCTGCGACGCCAGAGGCGACTTATAGGGTAAAGACTGGCTGGCCGCCTGCCGATACGCCTGAACATGCTCGGCTTCCTGCTGGCAAAACTGCCCTACTCCGGCAGCCAACCCAGGGTGAACGATGTAGTGCAGCGAACGCACGCGCTGCGGGGTAAAGCCGCGCACCAGTTTGTGCTCCCCTTGCGTGCCGGGGTCGAACAGCGTCAACCCGGCTTCCAGGCAATACTCGATACCTTGATAGTAGCAAGCTTCGAAGTGCAGGCAGTCGGCGACCACTTCACTGCCCCAGTAGCGGCCATAGAGGGTCGTGGCATCCTGAAAACAGAGCGCCGCTGCCACCGGGCGGTCTTCCAACCGGGCCTGGATCAGCACCAGTGATTCGGTCATGGTATGACGCAGGCGCTCGAAAAAAGCGTGATTCAAGTACGGTGGGCGACCACGCTCATGGTAGGTAATGGTGTAGCAGCGGTAGAAGTGCGCCATGTCTGCGTCACTGATCTCACTGCCCACCAAACGCGTCAGGGTAATCCCCTGCTCGGCCACCAATCGGCGCTCACGTTTGATCATCTTGCGGCGCTTGGAGGCCAGCGAGGCCAGAAAGCCTTCGAAATCCCCAAACCCCTGGTCACGCCACTGAAACTGTACGCCTTCACGAGTGATGAGCTGCGGCCACTGTCGTTGCCAGGCGCCCACCTCCTGCTCATGGGCAAACAGCAGATGCCAACTGGAGAGCTCCCGGGCTTCACACAGCTGCTCGATACCCTGGGCTAAACAGGCGTACACCTCAGCAGCAGGTGCCTCCTCGGCGATCAGGGTGCGTGGCCCAGGCACAGGGGTGAACGGCACCGCACTCAGCGCCTTGGGGTAATACTGCCCTCCTGCCCGTTCCAGTGCGTCGGCCCAGCCCCAGTCGAACACGTACTCACCATAGGAGTGGTATTTGCGATACAGCGGCAGCGCTCCGACGAGCTGCTGCCCTTGCCAGACGCACAGGTGGCTGGGCTGCCATCCCGTGGCGGCACTGACCGAGCCGCTCTGCTCCAGCGCCTGGAGAAACGCATAACGCAGAAACGGCTGGCCCGGTGCCGCCAATGCATCCCACTGGCTTGCCGAAACGGCCTCGATGGCAGGTAGAATGGTCAACGACAGTGAAGGCATGACAGCTCCCAAGGCACGGGCAGACGCCGTGGATGGCTTACTTTACCATTAACGATGTGAACAATTGTCAATGTCTGGCGGCGATGGTTCCACCTGCAACAACCTGCCAGTATGGTCAATGTCGAACGATTCCAAGGAGTGGCCATGAAGCGTGATCTCACGTCCCTATTGACCGCGCAGCGGGAAACCGCCGCCACCGCGCCCTACCCGACCCTCGCCATTCGGCGCGAGCGGCTGGCACGCTTGGCACTCATGACACGGCGCCATCAACGGGCGATCATCCAAGCGATTCAGGCGGATTTTGGTCAGCGCAGTGAAGTGGAAATTCGCCTGGCCGAGATCAGCTCGGTGCTGCATGCCATTCGCCACGCCCGCTTGCATTTGTGGCACTGGATGCGCCCGCAAGTCGCCACCATGCCTTGGCGGCTGTGGCCAGCGCGCGCGCGCATCTCGCCCCAGCCGCTGGGGGTGGTGGGCGTCATGTCTGCCTGGAACTACCCCTGGTGCCTGGCGCTAATGCCCATCGTGGATGCGCTGGCCGCGGGTAATACCGTGCTCCTCAAGCCCAGCGAGCAGGCGCCGCATACCAGCGCGCTGCTGGCCCAGCTGGTGCCGCAATACTTTACCGATGACGAGTTCGTGGTGATCGAGGGAGGTGAGGACGTGGCCGCCGCCTTCAGCGCACTGCCGTTCGACCACCTGGTCTTTACCGGCTCGAGCCGCGTGGGCCGTCTGGTCGCAGCCGCCGCTGCGATCAACTTGACCCCGGTGACGCTGGAGCTGGGCGGCAAGTCGCCGGCGCTGGTTGCCAGTGACGCGGACCTGGATAGCGCTGCCGAGGCCATCGTGTTCGGCAAAGGGTTCAACAACGGCCAAACCTGCCTGGCCCCGGATTACGTGCTGGTCGACGCCAGCCGCATGGAGGCCTTGATCAAGGCGCTGGAGTTGGCCATACGCCATCAGCGGCCCAACGCCAGGGAAGCCACCGGCCATGTCAGTGAACACTTCGCCACACGCAGTGAGCGCCTGATCGAGCAAGCGCGTGATCAAGGTTGCCGCGTGATCGATCACGGCCCCCACGCCCCCGCGCTGGTGATCGACCCCCATCAGGGGCTTCCTCTGATGCAAGAGGAGATCTTTGGCCGTGCCTTGCCGATCATCAGCGTACAGCATCAGGAGGACGCGCTGCGCTTCATCAACGCTCGCCCAGCGCCGCTGGTGCTGTATGCCTTTACCCATGACAAGGCGCTGCAGCAGCGGCTGCTTGAGGGCACTCGCTCGGGCGCGCTGGTGTTCAACGAAACATTGCTGCACCACGCCGTGCCTTCGCTTCCCTTCGGGGGGGTCGGTGAAAGCGGCATGGGGGCTTATCATGGTCGCCACGGCTTCGAGCGTTTCAGCCATATGCGGGGAGTGTTTTATCAAGCCAAACGCGCCAACAGCCGCTGGCTGCGACCGCCTTATCGCCGCTGGCTGCTGAAATTGCTCAGGCTCGGCTAAAGATTAGCGTCCAGCGTCCGATATCTACCTAATATGCTTTGACTGCATACGCTCACACACTCAGGGATTGCCATGCACGCGGCCGACTTACCAGACAATGAACCTCAGCGCCTGGCAGCCCTGCATGGGTTACACGTTCTCGACACCGCCGATGACGAGGGCTTTTCACGCCTGACACAGTTGGCCTGCGAGCTGTTTGACGTGCCCACATCGCTGGTATCGCTGGTGGACCGAGACCGCCAGTGGTTCAAGGCGCGCCAAGGGCTCGATGCCTGCGAAACCAACCGTGAAGTGTCGTTCTGCGCCCACGCCGTGGCGGCCGACGCGCCGCTGGTGGTGGAGGATACCCACAAGGACGAACGTTTTTGCGATAACCCGTTAGTCACCGGAGCTCCCTACATACGCTTCTATGCAGGCCACCCTCTCCGACCGACTCAAGGGATGGTCGTGGGCACGCTGTGCCTGATTGGCCCCGAGCCACGCCCATTTTCCGATCGTGACCGCCGGCTACTCGAACAGCTGGCAGGCCAGGTCGATGAGCTGCTGCGTCAGCATCAGATGCGCTATCACCTCTCCCAAACGAATCTGCGCTATCAGACTCTGTTCAATGGTAGCGCCACGGGCATCGTCCGCATCGACCGCTCAGGCAAGGTGCTGAGCATCAATCCCTACGCGCTCAGCATGCTGGGCTATGCCCATCATGAAGTGGTAGGGCGCAACGTTTCCATACTGACACCCGCGTCCATCCGTGACCAACATGACGGTTTCCTGGCCCACTTTCTGGCCGGAGGCGACCCCAGGGTGATTGGCCGTGGCCGGGAAGTCGACGCCCTGCACCAGCAGGGCCACACCGTGCCGGTGCATCTCGCGGTCAATGCCATTGCCGATGAAAAAGGAGACGTCGTCGAGTTTCTGGGCATCCTGACCAACCTGACGGATGTGCATGCCGCCAACCAGCGCATGCACAAGGAGCAGAGCCTGCTCAAGGTGTTGCATCAGGGTATCACCGACTATCAGGCGCTGATGTCCGGCGAGCAGTTGTGGACGTTTCTGATGGAGGCACTGCGCGAGCTGACCGACAGTGACTACGCCCTGATCGGCGAAGTGCTCCCCACGGACACCACCAGTGCCTTGAAGATCCACGCCATTACCGATCTGTCCTGGAACGACGAGTCGCGCCACCTGATGGAAATGTTACGCAGTGGCGACATGACCCTGACCAACCCAAACTCGCTGCTGGGGCGGGTGTACGCCCATGGCGAAACGGTCATCACCGATGACGTTGATGGGCACAGCAAGCGAGGCGGCTTCCCTCCCGGTCACCCGCGGCTGGACAACTACCTGGGTGCGCCCATTTTCAGTGGCGACCGCTTGATTGGCATGTTTGCCATCGCCAACAGCAGACAACCGCTGGACCAGTCGTTACTCAATTGGCTGCAGCCTTTTACCGATACCTGCGCCCTGTTGATCAATCTTTATCGGCAAATGGCCGAACGCGAACAGGTCGCCCTGGACCTCGCCACGGCCCGTGACCAGGCTGAAAAGGCCAACCGAGCCAAGAGCGATTTCCTCTCTTCGATGAGCCATGAGCTGCGCACCCCCTTGAATGCCATCATCGGCTTTGCCCAGCTGCTGGCCCAGGGCCGTCGAGACCCGCTGAGCGACAAACAGCAGCGGCAGGTAGGCCAAATCGAGAAGAGTGGCCAGCACCTGCTGAGCCTGATCAATGAGGTGCTGGACCTGGCCAAGATCGAATCTGGGCACATGAGCCTGTCCCTCGAAGCCATCTCTCTTCAGCAGTTGATAGAAGATGCCGCCAGCACCCTGGAAGCCAACGTGGATGCCGCAGGCCTTCACTTCCAGCGTCCGAACATTGCGCCAGACTGGGTCGTGCAGGCGGACTACACGCGCACCAAGCAGGTCCTGCTGAACCTGCTCTCCAATGCCATCAAATACAACCGCCCTCAGGGCAGTATCACCCTGGAAGTGGTGCCCCAGGCACCGATGCTGCGCGTCAGCGTGACCGATACCGGCAAAGGCATCCCTGCCGAACGTTTGGAAGAGTTGTTCGAACCCTTCAATCGGCTGGATGAGGAGCATGGCGTCATCGAAGGGACGGGCATCGGCCTGGCCATTACCCGTGAACTGGTGGAGCGAATGGGGGGGGCCATTGGTGTGGACAGCCAACCCGAACGTGGCTCCACCTTTTGGTTTACCTTGCCCATGGCAGAAAAAAACACCGCCGAGCCTTCCTCGGCGGTGTCGGCAACGTTGGGAGACACTGCCTCACAGAGCAGCTACCGCCTGCTCTATATCGAGGATAACCCCACCAACCAGAAGCTCATGGAAGATATCGTGGACGACTACCCACACGTCCAGCTGCAAACCGTGTCCAGCGCCGAGCTGGGGCTTGAAATCATGCGCTACTCGCCGCCCGACCTGGTATTGATCGACATCAACCTGCCAGGCATGAGCGGTTATCGAGCGCTGGAGATCATTCGCCACGATGAGCAGCTCAAGCATCTTCCCGTCATTGCCCTGTCGGCCAACGCCATGGAACGGGACATTGCCCGAGGCCTTGAGGCTGGCTTTGCCGACTACCTGACCAAGCCCATCGACCTCGACAAGCTCTCCGCGACCCTGAGCCACTATCTGGCTGTCGCCCCCGCCCACTCTCCAAGGATGGCCACATGACCCTGATGAGCAAGCGCTTACTCATCGTCGACGACAACAGCATCAACGTCGAGCTGCTGCTGGACCTGCTGGACGATCACGGTTTCGACCACGTGCAGGGAATCAGCGACCCTCGCCAGGTGCTGGGCCTGTGCCAACAGCAGTTGCCCGACCTGATCCTGCTGGATATTCGGATGCCCTACCTGCTATGGGGTCATGTCACAGCTGCAGGCGCACTTCGGGGCTCAGATGCCGCCAGTCATCGTACTGACCGCCCAGATCGATGACGAAACACGCCATAAAGCGCTGAGCATGGGGGTCCGTGATTTTCTCACCAAGCCCTTCAAGCATGACGAGGTGCTCCAGCGCATTCGCAACACGCTGGATGTGGAACACCGCTATCAGGTGCGCGACAAACAGGCCGAGACCCTCGAACAGATGGTGGCCAAACGCACCGAAGAGCTGGACCGCCAGTCGCGCACCGACCCCATTACTCAGTTGCCCAATCGGCGAGCACTGACCCAGACGCTGCAGGAAGCCGCTAAGGCAGGCGACGACACTGGCCTGCTGTTCATCGCTCTGGATCATCTCGACGACGTGGTACGCCTGCACGGCTACAGCGTTGCCGACCAGCTCATGGTGCATATCAGCCATCGGCTCCACGCCCAACTATGTGAACGCTGCACCCTGGGCGTATGGGACGGCAGTGAACTGCTGGTCATTGCCGATAGCAACGACCTCAAGGCACTGCGCCAGCTGGCATCCAAGCTGCTGAGCTGTTTCGATCAGGATCAGGCAGTGGGAGACCTGCTGCTGCCGCTCAATGCGCGCATTGGCATCAGTTGGGCGCAGGGCCCGTTCGACAGCGAACGGCTGGTGCACAAGGCTGCTCTGGCACTACCGCAGTCAGGCTCGCTGCGCATTCAAAGCTACAATGAAACGCTGGAAACCCAGCAGCGCCACCGCCTGCACCTGCAGCAGGCCATTCGTGGGGCGACCCAGCGCGGCGAGATGTCGTTGGCTTTTCAACCAAAGCTGTCGCTGGGCACTCAGCGGGTGCTGGGCGCCGAAGCGCTGCTGCGCTGGCACCATCCCGAGCTGGGGCATGTCTCGCCTGGGGATTTCATCCCCTTGGCCGAGGCCAGTGGCGATATTCTGTCGATTGGCGAGTGGGTGCTGGAAGAGGCCATGCGCCATATTGCCCAGTGGCGGCAGCAGGGCCTGCTGGACGATGACTTCCATATCGCCGTCAACGTGGCTGCGCGCCAATTGGCACGCAAGGACTTTGCCGAAGCGCTGCTGGCGCGACTCGCTAGGCACGGGATTCCGGCGCGCTTTTTTGCGCTCGAAGTGACCGAGTCTGGCCTGCTCAGCGACCTGGATAACGCACGTATCCAGTTGGCCCAGTTGGCGGATGTGAATATTGCCGTGGCCATCGATGATTTTGGCACCGGCCACTCATCCCTCGCTTATGTGAAGACCCTGCCTTTCTCGACGCTGAAAATTGACCGGGCCTTCGTCATGGATCTGGAAAAGGACGCCGTGGATCGTCACCTGGCCTTGACCATCACCCAACTGGCCCATGCGGTGGGCTGTGACGTCGTCGCCGAGGGCATCGAAACGGCTGCCCAGGCCGACTATTTGCGTTCGATAGGTTGCGAAGCGGCGCAAGGGTATTACTATGCTCGTCCACTGCCTGCAGATGAGTTTTATCACTGGTGCAGCCAGTGGACGCCTCGTTTACCCTCAACGCCTGCCACGGAGTCAGTCAATGGCGCATGACCTGCTAGACCGCCTAAGGGAACGTCTCGAAGAGCTGAATCGTTCGGAGCGCAAGGTGGCGAACGTGATCCTCGACGACCCGGCAGCCGCCACCAGCCTGAGCATTGCCAGCCTCGCTCAGGCGGCCAGCGTCAGCGAGCCTACCGTGAACCGGTTTTGCCGCAACTTCGGCGCCAAGGGTTATCCCGATTTCAAGATCAAGCTGGCACAGAGCCTGGCCGGCGGAACGCCTTACGTGACCCGTGCCGTCGAGCCCGGCGATACGGCCACTCAGTACACGCACAAGATTTTCGGAGCCACCATTGCCGCCCTGGACGAAGCCCAGCGCGAGGTGGACATGGCCGCCGTCGAGCGCATGGTGGATTACCTGACCCAGGCCAAGCAGATTCACTTTTTCGGGTTGGGTGCCTCCGGTGCCGTGGCCCAGGATGCGCAGCACAAGTTCTTCCGCTTCAACTTGCCGGTCATGGCATATGTGGATGTGCTGATGCAACGCATGGTGGCTGCCGCCTGCCATACGGGCGACGTGGTGGTGATCATTTCCTACACGGGCCGCACGCGGGAACTGGTCGATATCGCCAAGGTGGCCCGCGAAGCAGGCGCCGTGGTGCTGGGGATTACCGCACCGGACTCTCCGCTCTCACGGGAGTGCACCGCGACCCTGGAAGTCGCCACCCCCGAAGATACCGACCACTACATGCCCATGACCTCCCGAATGATTCAGCTCACCTTGATCGATGCGCTGGCCACGGGGGTCACCCTCAGGCGCGGCGAAGATTTCTTGCCGCACCTGAAGAAGATCAAGGACAGCCTGCGCGATACCCGCTTTCCGGCCGAAAAGCCCATCAAGTAACGCGGCGACTACGCATCCACCGCCGTGGTCACGGTAATCTCGACTTTCAACTCATCGGCAGGCATCGGTGCACACACGCAGGTGCGTGCCGGTGCATGGCCTTCCGGTACCCAGGCATCCCAAACCTCGTTCATGGCCGCAAAATCGCTGCCCTCCTTGAGGTAGATCGTCGCACTGAGCAACTGCTCGCGGCTGGAGCCGATCTCCTTCAATAGCGCATCCACCCGCGCCAGCATGCTCTCGGTCTGCTCCTTGATATCGCCATGGCGCGCCTCTGGCCCCGCCACCTGGCCACACAGATACGCCACGCCGCCATGAATCACGGCACGGCTCATGCGGGCTTTTGTATCATGACGCTGAATACTCATGGTTCAATCTCCTGTATCGATTAAAAAAAGCAGTGTAAACCGCCAGCAAGCCACTGCCTATGTCATATCGAACTGACCGGTCATATCGAACAGCCCGTCTCAGGTAGGTACCGGGCGGTGCTCGAAGACGCGGCGCAACACAAAGCTGGTATGCGCCCCCGTGACCCCTTCGATCCGATTGATGACATGCAGCAGCAGATGCTGATAGTCATCCATGTCCTTGACCAGAATCTTGAGCTGAAAGTCGGCGGCTTGACCCGTGATGATCAAGCACTCCACCACGTTGGGGATGTCACGCACGTGGCGCTCGAAGTTATCGAAGCGCTCGGGGGTGTGTTGATCCATGGAAATATGCAGCAGCGCCATCAGCTGATAGCCCAGCGGCCGAGCGTCCACCACGGCCCGGTACTGAGTAATCAGCCCATGGGTTTCCAGCGCCCGAACCCGGCGCAGGCAGGGGGATGGCGAGAGGCCTATGCGTTCGGCCAGTTCCTGGTTACTGATGCGCCCTTCCTGCTGAAGGATATCCAGGATACGACGGTCATAACGATCCAGCGTCAGGGGAGTCACCGACATGCTCGACAGCCTCTACTAATGAAATCCATAAACCCGCCATATTCTGCCACTTTTTCTGCCCACTGGCCTATTTTCGCAATAACCTTTCGCGGCATTCTGGTTACACTAGCATGGCTGCCAAAAGCAGCTGCTCCCAGGGCCTCTTACCCGGAGGCCTGGCACGCGGCTCACGCCACAAGCGGCCGCCTCAAACAACCTCATGCTTTCAGGAAACTCACCATGTCTGCCTTCGATCATCGCAAGTATCGCCCTGCCCCGCGGGTACCCGCGTTCAATCGCCAGTGGCCCGACCGGGAACTGACCCACGCTCCCATCTGGGTGAGCGAGGACCTGCGCGATGGCAACCAGGCGCTACTGGAGCCAATGACCGTCGAGCAGAAGCAGCGCTTTTGGCACCAGATCATCAAGGTCGGTATCAAGGAAGTGATGGTCGGCTTTCCCTCTGCCAGCCAGCCGGATTACGACTTCGTGCGCTGGTTGATCGAAGAGGACCAGATTCCCGATGACGTCACCATTGCGGTGCTGGTGCAGTGCCGAGAGCATTTGATCGAGAAAACGTTTGCCTCGCTGGTGGGCGTCAAGCGCGCCATCATCCACCTGTACAACTCCACGTCGACCATTCAGCGCGAACGGGTCTTCGAGATGGACCGCGAGGGCATTACCGACATCGCCGTTCAGGGCGCCACCTGGGTCAAGACCCATGCCGCGCAGTACCCCGACGTCGATTGGCGCTTCCAGTACTCCCCTGAAAGCTTCTCCAGCACGGAGATCGATTTTTCACTGGCCATCTGCGAAGCGGTCATGGATGTGTGGCAGCCCACGCCAGACAACCCGTGCATTCTCAACCTGCCCACCACCGTGGAAGTGGCCGGCCCACACCACCACGCCGACCAGATCGAGTACTTTTGCCAGCATATCAGCCGTCGGGATAGCGTGATCATTTCGGTACACACCCATAACGACCGGGGCGGCGCAGTGGCTTCTGCCGAGCTGGCCCTGCTGGCCGGTGCCGATCGCGTCGAGGGCACGCTGCTGGGCAACGGCGAGCGTACCGGCAACATGGATATCGTGACGCTGGCCATGAACCTGTACAGCCAGGGCATCGACCCGGCGCTGGATCTCTCCAACCCCGACGAGATCATCCAGGTCGTGCATGAGTGCACCGGCATTGCCATTCACCCCCGCCACCCCTGGGTGGGCGAGATGGTCTACACCGCGTTTTCCGGCAGCCACCAGGATGCCATTCGTAAATCGCTCAAGCATCAGAAGCCCGATGAGCCGTGGCAAGTGGCCTATCTGCCCATCGACCCCCATGACATCGGCCGCGACTACCAGGCAGTGATCCGGGTCAACAGCCAGTCAGGCAAAGGCGGCATGGCCTTTTTGCTGGAGCGGGACTACGGCATTCACCTGCCCCGCTGGATGATGCTGGCACTGGCCCCCCACGTGCAGAAAGAGAGCGAGCGGCGCAACAGCGAGCTCTCCAGCGCCATGGTCCGCCAGGTGATGTTCGATCAGTTTGCCCTGGATGCCCCGCTCTCCCTGGCGGATTACCGGCTCTCCAAAGGCCATCAGGAAGGCATCGACATCACCCTGTGGCACGGCACTGAAACGCTGCGCCTTTCCGGCACGGGCAACGGAGCCATGTCATCGTTCACCGACGCCTGGAAACAGCATACCGGCAGCCACGTGGCCATTCTGGACTACAGCGAGCACTCACTGGGGGGCAGCAGCGAGGCCAATGCCATTGCCTTCGTGCAGCTGAATATCGACGGCCAACGGGTATGTGCCGTGGCAGAGGACAGCGACACGGTGAGTGCCTCGCTCAAGGCCGTGCTGTCAGGCATCAATATGGCCAGCATGGCAGCATCCAGCGAGGCCCCCGTCGAGCACTCCTCCATGGCCACCGCTTGATCTTCGCCAGTTGAGACATGACGGCTGAGATATGAAGATTGAGGCATGAAAGTGAGCAAGGCCCGCCCTCAGGGCCTTGCCAAACATGCTACACTTTCCGGCCTTGATTCTGCTTTCCGCACGAGGCCACCATGGACGCTGGCATGGCCAGTCTCTTTCTGATTGCCCTGGGAGGCGCGCTTGGCGGCATGGGCCGCTTTGCCGTGTCCAATGCCGCCGCGAAACGGCTAGGCAAAGCCTTCCCCTGGGGCACGCTCATCGTCAATGCCAGCGGCGCGCTCTTGGCGGGCTGGCTGCTGGCACGTTATGGCTTGCAGCATCACGACCCCATCTGGGCCTTCGCCATCATCGGCCTACTGGGCGGCTATACCACCGTCTCCTCCTTCAGCCTGCAAACCCTGGAGCTTTACCAGTCCGGCCAAGCCGCTCGGGCGGCACTCAACGTTGCCAGTACGTTAGGTTTGGGGCTCTTGATGGCCATCCTGGGTTGGTGGCTGGGCGGGGGGTTGTCATGAACGCCTATCTGGCCGTTGGGCTCGGCAGCGCCGTGGGCAGCCTGCTGCGTTATGGGGTGTCACTGGCATCCCTGGCAGCGCTTGGCAGCTATTTCCCCTGGGGCACGCTACTGGTCAATATCGCGGGCTCGCTGCTGATCGGCTGGCTGGCGGCCACCACCTCGCGCTTTCCTCACCGCGCGCTGGCACGCCACCAACCTCTGCTGGTGGCAGGCTTTTGTGGCGGCTTCACCACCTTTTCACTGTTCGGCCTGGAAACGCTCTACCTCGCCCAACAGCCCCAGTGGTGGTTGGCACCGCTCTACGTGCTGGTCAGCGTCCCGCTATGGCTGCTGGCCGCCTGGGCCGGAGAGCGCTGGGCACTTGCCTCATCGCCTGCTGCCGAATGAAAGATATCCTGGAACGACAGCAGTGCTGGCTGTATCTGTTTGGCATTGGCTTGGGCATAAGCGCAGGACTATGGGCTCCCGAACGCATGGCCGTGCTGGAGCCATTGCTTTGGCCGTTACTGGGTGCGCTGCTCTACACCACCTTTACCCAAATTCCCCTGCTCGCTATTCGCCAAGGCCTTCAGGACAAACGTTTCATTGCAGCACTGCTGGTGGGCAACTTCATCGTAATTCCTGCCGCCGTAGGCTTGGCAGCTTTATGGCTACCCCTGCCGCCCGCCCTATTGGCTGGCGTACTGCTAGTGCTGTTGGTGCCTTGCACCGACTGGTTCATCACCTTTACTCATCTGGGCAAAGGCGATACGGGCCGCGCCATTGCCGCCACGCCGCTACTGCTCCTGATACAAATGATCGCCCTCCCCGTCTATTTATGGTGGCTATTGGGCATAGAGTGGCTGAACATCGCCCTATCCACAGCACTGATCAGCGCCTTTGTGGGGCTGATCGCCACCCCACTGCTGCTTGCCTGGCTGACGGAGCGTCTGGCGGAGCGCTCAGCAAAGGCTCAACGCATCACGCAAGCCATGGGATACTGCCCGGTACCACTGCTGGCGGTCGTCGTGTTCATCATCGCGGCATCGCAAGTGGCCAGCGTGGTGGCGCTGGCCCACTGGTTGCTGCCATTAGGGCTTCTGTTTAGCGGCTATCTCCTGCTGGCGGGGCTCTTGGGCCGAGCGTTAGGACGACTTTTCTCACTCCCGACCCGCAGCGCACGCACCCTGGCCTTCAGCTTTGGCACACGCAACTCCTTTGTGATGCTGCCAATCGCCCTCACTCTGCCCAACGGCTGGCAAGCTGCCGTGGTCGTGATCGTCTTTCAATCCCTCGTCGAGCTGTTCGGCATGGTGGGCTACCTTCGCTGGGTGCCAGGCAAGCTACTGCCTGAGCCATTAACGAAAAACGCCAGTCTCGAATAAAGACTGGCGTGCATGGCACTCCTGACGGCAGACGGTAGGTCAGCGCAGAATTAGTACCGGAATTCGGCTATTGCGCAGCATGGTCGTGGTTGTGCTGCCGACCAACAAATGACGAATCCGCGAGTGCCCGTAAGCGCCCATGACCAGCAGGTCGATGGCGTTTTCTTGCTCATACGCCTGTAAAACGTCATCCACTTCCCCGGCACGAATTTCTCCCTGCACATGATGTCCCGCATCGCGTAAGGTGCCAAGCGCCCATGCCAGCTCGCTGCGATGTTCCGCCGTGTATGACCCGACAATCAGCACATGGCAGGTTGCCCCGGCAAACAGCGGGGAGCGGGCCAACATTTCGACCCCCTTCCTGGCCGTTTTGCTGCCGTCGAAGGCTATCAGCACCTGCTCTGGACGCTTGAAGGCTCTGGGCACCATCAAAATCGGGCGGTGCATTTCGCGCACCACCCGCTCTAGGTTAGCGCCCAAGTGCCCACTTGCCTGGTGGGCGGTTTCGCCGCGCTTGCCTACCACTAGCAGGCGCACGTCTTTTTCCAGCTCTACCAGTGTTTCCACTAGCGTGCCGTTTAACTGGCGGGTTGTGGGGCTACTTACCCCATCTTCCACCGCCCTGGCCTTGGCCGCTTCGAGCATCAGCTTGCCTTGCTCACGATTTACCCTGGCACGCTGCTCATCAAGCGCTGAGAGTTCTTCCATCAGCTTTTCGCGGGCACCGAAGCGCAGGCTGCCGGATAAATTTTGCTCTTCGGGCGCTCTGGAGTGGTTATCCACTACGTGCACAAAGCTTAGCGGCGCATCCAAGGCTAGGCTTGCCCAGGCGGCATAGTCGCAAACGCCTTCGGCAAATTGGGAGCCGTCAATGGCGGCGAGTACGTGTTCAGTCATGCTGTTCTCCTTGCCTGGTTTAGTGGCCGCCCATCAGTTTTTCAACGGCTTCCGGGTCGTTGTGAACGGCGTAGCGGTCCACCACGGTGGCGCTTGCTTCGTTTAGGCCTACCAGTTCAACCTCGGTGCCTTCGCGGCGGAATTTAATCACCACGCGGTCAAGCGCTTGAACGGCGGTCACATCCCAGAAGTGCGCTTTCGATAAATCAATGGTGACTTTGTCGATGCTCTCTTTGAAGTCGAACGCAGCCATAAAACGCTCGGATGAAGCAAAAAACACCTGCCCCACCACCTGATACTCGCGCTGTTTGCCGGCCTCTACCTCTTTCGAACCAACGTACATGATCTTGCCGACTTTGTTGGCAAAAAACAGCGCCGCCAGCAGTACGCCCACGAAAACCCCGATCGCCAGATTGTGGGTACCGACCGTGACGGCCACCGTTGCCAGCATGACGATATTGGTGCTCAACGGGTGCTTCTTCAGGTCGCGAATGGACTCCCAGCTAAAGGTGCCAATCGAGACCATGATCATCACTGCTACCAGCGCCGCCATGGGAATTTGCGACACCCAGTCTGCTAGGAATACCACCATCAGCAGCAGCACCACACCCGCAATCAGGGATGATAAGCGCGTCCGGCCGCCTGATTTGATGTTGATCACCGATTGCCCGATCATCGCGCAACCAGCCATACCGCCCATTAAACCAGCGCCAATATTGGCAATACCCTGACCTTTACACTCGCGATTTTTATCGCTGGGCGTGTCGGTGAGGTCATCCACAATGGTGGCAGTCATCATCGACTCAAGCAGACCTACAACGGTAAGCATGATGGCGGTAGGGAAGATAATCATCAGCGTTTCAAGATTTAACGGCACACTCGGCCATAAGAAAACAGGCAGCGTATCCGGCAGCTCTCCCATATCGCCGACGCTGCGAATATCCATGCCGCTGATCATATACACGGCGGTCAGCACCACGATGCACACCAGGGGGGAAGGAATCGACTTGCCAATCACCGGCAAATAAGGGAACAAGTAGATAATCCCCAGGCCGGCCAGCGTCATGGCATACACGTGCCACGTCACATTGGTGAGCTCCGGCAGTTGCGCCATGAAAATCAGGATCGCCAGCGCATTCACAAACCCGGTGACCACCGAGCGAGAAACAAAGCGCATCAGTTCCGCCAGCCGCAGGTAACCCGCGATAATTTGCAGCACGCCGGTCAGCAGCGTGGCGGCCAGCAGATACTCCAAACCATGCTCACGCACTAGCGTTACCATCAGCAGCGCCATCGCCCCTGTGGCCCCAGAGATCATACCTGGGCGGCCACCGGTAAAGGCGATAATCACCGCGATACAGAACGAGGCGTAAAGCCCCACTTTTGGATCCACGCCCGCGATAATTGAAAAGGCGATCGCTTCAGGAATTAGCGCCAGCGCGACGACAATACCTGAGAGCGTGTCGCCCTTGATGTTAGAGAACCACTCATGCTTGCTGAAAAGTGCCATTCAGGGAGTCCAATGGTTAGGGGGTTAAAGACATTGCGCGCCGCAGCCGCACACAAAGGCAGCACAAGAGCGCACGTTAGTAATAGATTGTCGGATGAATGCTACCAACCGAAGGCGCTAACGCGCCGATAGCCAAATAGCGGAACGGGGTGCCATAGCGCTGATATAACGCGCAGAGCGTTATGGCGCTGATAAGGAGGGGAACCCTAGGGCGGAGTCATCAGCCCTGGGGTGGGCAGAGCAATCGCTGCCATTGCATTGTTCATTACAAATAAACCTTGCTGTTCTATTATCGTTTTTCAGACGAAGGGATGGCCGCTAAGTGTCTTGATCCTAAGTACCTTGATACTAAGTGCCTTGGTCGTCGTGAGCGCCGCATTCTATCAGCAAACAGGGAGCTTCGCACCCGTCACCCTAGACGTTTAGACGATGACCTGCCCCCTAAGCTTGGCTTACCATGGCACTCAAATGGCGGTCTGGCCGCCGTTTCCTCGCCACTTTTTATCCTACCAACGAGAGGACCCCGCACATGAGCCAAACAGTAGCAGTGATTAAAGGCGACGGCATCGGCCCTGAAATCATGGACGCCACCCTGCAAGTGTTAGACGCCCTGGAGTGCGGGCTGAATTACGAATTCATCGACGCGGGCTTGGTAGCACTCGACAAGCACGGCACGTTGATTCCTCAAGCCTCGTTGGATGCCATTGAAAAGCACGGCATTGCCCTGAAAGGCCCGCTCACCACGCCAATCGGCAAGGGTTTCTCATCCATCAACGTGCAGCTGCGCCGCCACTTTGACCTTTATGCCAACGTGCGCCCGGCCATCAGCTTTCCGGGCACCCGCTCTCGCTACGATGAGATCGATATGATCACCGTGCGGGAAAACACCGAAGGGGCTTACCTCTCCGATGGCCAAGAGATGCTCGACGACGGCAATACCGGCATCTCGGTGATCAAAGTGACCCGCAAAGGCTCCGAGCGCATCGTGCGTTACGCCTTTGAGCTAGCCAAACAGAATGGCCGCAAGAAAGTCACCGCCGTTCACAAAGCCAACATCATCAAGACCAGCTCCGGCCTGTTTCTGGACGTGGCCCGAGAAGTCGCCAGTGAGTATCCGGAGATCGAATTTCAGGAAATGATCGTGGATAACGCCTGCATGCAGCTGGTCATGAACCCGCATCAGTTCGATGTAGTGGTGACCACCAACCTGTTCGGCGACATTCTCTCGGACCTGTGCGCCGGGCTGGTGGGCGGTCTTGGCCTTGCCCCGGGCGCCAACATCGGTGAAAAGGCCGCTATCTTCGAAGCTGTACACGGCTCTGCTCCCGACATTGCGGACAAGAACATGGCCAACCCCTGTGCGCTGCTGCTGGCAGCAGCACAAATGCTGGACCACCTGGGCATGCAGCAAAAAGGAGACGCCATTCGCAACGGCATCCGTGCGGTACTCGAAACCCGCCGAGACATGATCACCCCCGACATGGGCGGCACTGGCACGACGTCGACCTTTGCTCAAGCCCTGGTGGAGCAGATCAATCATTGATAATTATCGAACATCGCGAAAAACCTCGTACTTCTAGTGCGAGGATGGATAGCGAGGGGCGCGAGAGCGCCCCTAGTCCGGCCTCGATTGTTGCTCAATATACTGCTT
>NZ_BMXO01000011.1:0-142295 GCF_014651795.1 Vreelandella hamiltonii
TTGAATTCAGGAGAAAAAGTACGTCGTTTCTTGGTCATCAGACACCTCGCTTCTGGTGGCAATATTACCACCTACGTTGGTGCCCGGTTTTATTGAACCACTACAGCAGGATGGCTTCAGGATTCCACCCCGCCTTATATTCAATGCGCTCACTTTCTATCGTGCGGTGATGGAGCAGGTCATTGATATTGATGGGGAGTTTAGGTGTCATGCCGTTTTCCCAGACACTTGATTGGCATCATATGACACACGCTAAACCCTCCTCACTGTTCAGTTGACCTCATGATGTAGAACGGTACCCCTGAAAGCAACCCGTGCCGAGCTTCAGCCAAGGTCGCCTGGTGCAGGATTCGTCATGATCCCGCTTCCCCGCTTAATTTCCTCCGGAGGGGTTTTGTTTTGCTGAAGCGTCCCCACTAATACGTCCATAGGTTAATCGTTGGCACTGGCTCAATCGTTGGCATCAAGTAGTAAACTGGTCTATTCTTTTGCCACTGTCACTCTCACCGCGTTACAAGGAGTTTGCCTCATGGCGTACGAAACGCTGCTGTCCCCCACCACGCTGGGTAGCCTGAACCTTCCTAACCGCGTCATCATGGCGCCGCTGACCCGTTCGCGCACGCCGGATAGCGTGCCGGGCAAGATGCAGGAAGCTTATTACGGCCAGCGTGCAGGCGCGGGCTTGATCATCAGCGAAGCCACCAATATCTCCCCTACGGCTCGTGGCTATGTCTATACGCCCGGCATCTGGACCGATGAGCAGGAAGCGGGCTGGAAAGGTGTCGTGAATGCCGTGCATGCCAAGGGTGGCCGGATTGCCCTTCAGCTGTGGCACGTGGGCCGTGTTTCCCATGAGATGGTGCAGCCCGATGGCCAGCAGCCGGTTGCCCCCAGCGCCCTGAAAGGGGAAGGTGCCCAGTGTTTCGTCGAGTTCGAAGACGGCACCGCTGGCCAGCACCCCACCAGCACGCCCCGGGCCCTGGAAACCGACGAGATTCCTGGCATCGTGGAGGATTACCGTCAGGCGGCCATTCGCGCCAAGCGGGCAGGGTTCGACATGGTCGAAGTACACGCTGCCAATGCTTACCTGCTGAACCAGTTCCTGGCCACCGGCACCAACCAGCGTACCGACCAGTACGGCGGCTCGCTGGAAAACCGTGCCCGCTTCCCGCTGGAAGTGGTCGATGCCGTGGTGGAGGTGTTTGGCGCCGAGCGTGTCGGTATCCGCATGACGCCGTTCATCGAGCTGTTTGGCTTGACCGACGACGAGCCGGAAGCCATGGCGTTCTACATGGCCGAAGAGCTTTCCAAGCGCGGCTTGGCCTACCTGCACCTGAACGAGCCCAACTGGGCAGGTGGCGATATCACCTTCCCCGATGGTTTCCGCGAGCAGATGCGCGAGCGCTTCAGCGGCAGCCTGATCTATTGCGGCAACTACGACGCCGAGCGTGCCGAAGCGCGCATCAAGGAAAACACCGCCGATGCCGTGGCCTTTGGCCGCCCTTACATCGCCAACCCGGACCTGCCGGAGCGTTTCCGCATCAACGCTCCGCTGACCGAGCCGAACCACGAAACCTTCTATGGCGGCGACGAAAAGGGCTACACCGACTATCCCTTCCTGGATAACGGTTACGACCGTATCGGCTAAGCATTTCAGGTCAACGCGTGTTCAGGGTTTCCCCACTTGGGGGAACCCTTAAGCATGAAAAGCATCACTCCGGTGGTGCTTTTTTATGCCTTGAACGCGTGAAACGCTGTTAATCTGTTGATTCTATCGTTTTAACGCGATACCCCGACGGCTGGTACCGGGCACTGCGCAAGCCCCGCTGGACACCGCCCGACCTCGCTTTTCCCATTGCCTGGGGTATTCTGTACCTGCTGATGGCCATCGCGGCATGGCGGGTCTACATGACCGAAGAGGCGCCTCTGCGCAACGCCAGCCTGGCCGTGTATGGCGCGCAATTGCTGGCCAATGCGGCGTGGTCCTGGCTTTTCTTTGGGCGCAAGCGTATTGCGGCAGCGCTGGCGGATATCGTGCTGCTGTTAGGGTTGATTACGCTCACCATCGGGCTGTTTGCCCAGGTCAATGCCCTCGCCGCGTGGCTGATAGTGCCTTACTGGCTATGGGTCGCGCTGGCTCTGGCGCTCAATGCTTCCATCTGGCGGTTGAATAGCGCCTAGGCGTTAACGGACAACAGGGATTCACTCCATGGATATGACTTCTCTTCCCGTATTGCTGGCTTTCGCCTCCTTGTTACTGGGCGTGGTGGCCGCGTTGATCTTCATCTACGTCGTCATGCCCAAGCGGCGGCGTGCCAGGGAAAAGGCCGTAGAGCCCACCCCCGCCGTGGCCAAGGACACCACGCCCCCGCCCGCTGAAGAGCCTCCGCCGCCGCCGTCCACCAAACGAACCGGCAAGCTAAAACAGCATTCGCTGTTCGTCATCTTCAATCAGCCGGATGCGTCCACCGATGCCCGACTGACCGAGTGGCTGAGGGAAAAAGGCGCCCATTACGATGCCATCAAGAAAGTCTTTCTGATCGACGGCCAGCAGCCCTCCAACCCCGTCACCGTGGCCAATGCCTTTCCGCCGGGGGAAATGCCCGACCTGCTGAGGGGCGAAACCCACGAGCCGATCCGTGGTGTGAGCCTGCTGGTGAAGCCGCCGCTGCATAAACGCCGCAATCAGCAGATGCACGTGTATGTGGAACTCGCCAAGGAGATGAACGAGACCTTCAGCGGCGACATGCTGGACGCTGACCGAGAGCCGGCCAGCGAATCCACCTACGCGCAGATCATCGGCTGACTCAGATCACGCCCTGGCTGCGCAGGTAGTCGTCATAGCTGCCGCTGAAGTCGACGATGCCCTCCGGCTGCATGTCGATGATGCGTGTGGCCAGGCTGGAGACGAACTCACGGTCGTGGCTGACGAACAGCAGCGTGCCAGGGTAGTTCTCCAGCGCCAGGTTGAGCGCTTCGATGGACTCCATGTCCAGGTGGTTGGTGGGCTCGTCCATCAGCAGCACGTTGGGATTGGTGAGCGTTAACTTACCGAACAGCATCCGCCCCTGCTCACCGCCAGAAATCACCTTCACCGATTTGCCGATATCGTCGCTGGAAAACAGCATGCGGCCCAGCGCGCCGCGCACCACCTGCTCGCCTCCTTTGGTCCACTGGCTCATCCACTCGAACAGGGTGGCGTCATTGGCGAAGTCGTCGGCATGGTCCTGGGCGAAGATGCCCAGCTCGGCGGCGTCGGTCCACTTCACTTCGCCAGCATCGGGGCGCAGGTCACCGGCCAGGGTTTTCAGCAGGGTGGTTTTACCAATGCCGTTGGGGCCGATAATGGCAATGCGCTCACCCGCTTCCACGGTCATGGAAAAACGCTTGAACAGCGGTTCGCCGTCGTAGCCTTTGGTGATGGCATCGACGTTCACCGCGTTGCGGTGAATCTTCTTGTTCTGGTCGAAACGAATGAACGGACTGACGCGGCTGGAGGGTTTGATGTCTTCCAGCTTGATCTTGTCGATCTGGCGCGCCCGCGAGGTGGCCTGCTTGGCCTTGGAAGCGTTCGCCGAGAAGCGGCTGACGAACTGCTGAAGCTCGGCAATTTGCGCTTTTTTCTTGGCGTTGTCGGCATACTGACGCTCACGCGCAGCGGTGGCCGCCGTCATGTAGTCGTCGTAGTTACCGGGGAACAGGGTGATTTCGCCGTAATCCAGGTCGGCCATGTGGGTGCAGACGCTGTTCAGGAAGTGGCGGTCGTGGGAAATGATCACCATGGTGCTGCTGCGCGCTTTCAGAATCTCTTCCAGCCAGCGGATGGTGTTGATATCCAGGTGGTTGGTGGGCTCGTCGAGCAGCAGTACGTCCGGGTCGGAGAACAGCGCCTGGGCCAGCAGCACGCGCAGTTTCCAGCCGGGGGCGACTTCGCTCATGGGGCCGGTGTGTTGCTCCAGCGGAATGCCCAGCCCCAGCAGCAGCTCGCCCGCGCGGGACTCGGCGGTGTAGCCATCCAGCTCGGCGTACTGCACTTCCAGATCGGCCACGGCCATGCCGTCTTCTTCACTCATCTCGGCCAGCGAGTAGATCCGCTCCCGCTCGGCGGCCACTTTCCACAGCTCCGCGTTGCCCATGATGACGGTGTCGATCACCCGCTCGTTCTCATAGGCAAACTGGTCCTGACGCAGCTTGCCCAGCCGCGTGCTGCTGTCCAGCATCACCTGCCCTGAAGAGGGCTCCAGCTCGCCGCCGAGGATTTTCATGAAGGTAGACTTGCCGCAGCCGTTGGCGCCAATCAAGCCGTAGCGATTGCCGTTATTGAACTTGACGGAGACGTTTTCGAACAGGGGCTTGGCCCCGAACTGCATGGTGATATTGGCGGTTGCGATCAAGATAGAAACCCTGGTTGGCGAAATAGCCCTGGTGGAAGAGCGGCACGCGTGCAAAAGCACGCGATTCTACGCGCCTTTGGGCGACGTTACATCTCCCTGGCGCGTTTCCGCTCATCAGGCGTTTGACGGCTAGGCGGGCATTTCCAGTAGAAAGCGTTCGCCATCAAGTGCTTGGCGAAGTCGCGTGGCCAGGATATCGATAATCGCGGGATGCTCGCCCACCAGCGCCGTCGGCCGCACCCGCAGGCCTGGGTGGCGCTGTTCGGCGGCGGCACAAATCTCGGCGATGTCGCCACCTTCCCCGGCGTGGCGGCCAGGCGAGAGAAACAGCATGGCCAGCACCACGTCGCCGCAGGCGCTGAACTCGGGCGTATCCAGCAGATGCTCCAGCAGCGGCTCGTTGAAGCGGTATACGTCACCTTCTCGGCGCTCCATGGAGGCTGCCGCCACGCAGTGCACGTCATCGGCCAGCAGCGCGCTGAGCTGCCCCGCCAAGCGGTTGCGTACGGCGGTGACTTCCGGCAGCGGGCTGCCGTGGTCTACCAGCGCCACCCTGGCCGCCTGCCGATCGGGCAACTGCGCGCGCACGTGATCGGCCAGCAGTGCGGCCAGGCGTAGGTCGTTACCGCCCCGTTCGTCCACCAGCGGCTGGGCAACGCGTACTTTCACCTGGGGGAAACGGGCCTGCAGGGCCGCCATCCGCTCGGGCAAGTAGCCGGTCAGTGCCTGGCTGGGGCCAAAGAAGTACGGCAACACGATGATCTCGGTGGCCCCCGCTTCGGCGCTGCGCTCAGCGGCGGGGCCCAGGGTAATGGCCGGAACACCATCGACCGCTTCAGCGGGGATCTTGTTGGAGTGCAGCAGCGAAGCCGCTTGAACGGTGTCGCCCACCTGCTCGCTCAGCGCTGCCGCCACGCGGCGCAGGCTGTGGGTTGCCTGAGGCCGCAGAGAGCCGTTATCGACCAGAAAAATAGCGCGCATCGGGTTCATCCTTTTCAATCGGAGCGTTAATGAGCCGCCAGTACGTCTGCCGCCGTCACGGGAATGGCCGCGTGGCGACACAGGTCGAGCACATAGCGGTCGCGGGCGTAGAGGCCATCGCTGCTCAGTGAGAGGTAGCCTAGACGGTCGTCGTGATGCACATCCACGCCCGCGTCATAGAGCACTACGTCTGGCTGGTAAATCAATCGTTTGACATCCTCCCCTCCCTCAGCTTGCGCTGCCGCCTTGCGGCGGAAAGGAAGGGGATTCCCAGGTCGTTACCTTCCTGGTTCCTGCTTCGATGTTCGTTGCCTTCAATGCCTTGGCACTGCTGGTCTTACACAAACTCCACAGGCGTACATTCCCGAGTGCCCCTCGGTATGATCTTTCAACCATCTGCACCGGCTAATAGCGCGGTGCCTGCTTGCAGAATGTTGCGGGCCGCATTCACGTCGCGGTCGATGCCCTGAGTACCGCAATCTGGGCAGTCCCAGGTGCGAACATTCAGCGGTAGTGATTCCAGCACAAAGCCGCAGCTATGGCAGCGTTTTGAGCTTGGGTACCAGCGATCAATCTGGACAAACTGCCTTCCCGCCCAGGCCGCCTTGTAGTCAAGCTGGCGCACTAACTCCCCCCAGCCAACATCACTGATGGCGTTAGAGAGATGGCGGTTTTTGACCATGTTCTTCACCTGCAAACTCTCCGCTGCAATCACTTGGTTCTCGTTAACGATCTGGCGGGTGAGTTTATGCAGGTGGTCACGTCGCGTGTCAGCGATCTTGGCGTGACAGCGAGCGACCTTTAACCGTGCCTTGGCTCGGTTGTTCGAGCCTTTTTGCTTACGGCTGAGGCGCCGCTGCGCCTTCGCTAGCTTTCGGGCATAGCGGGCAGTGTGGCGGGGATTATTCACCCGATGGCCGTCACTGGTCACGAACAGGTCTTTGATCCCCAGGTCGATACCGACCATCTTGAACGTAATTGGCAGCGCCTCAGTGTCTACCTTGCACAGACAGCTAATGAAGTAACGGCCTGCTGCATCCTTGGATACCGTCACTGTGCTCGGTGCCGCAGGCAGGTCGCGGCTCCAGCGGATGTTTAGCGGTTCACGGCACTTGGCGAGCGTGATCTGCCCGTCACGGTACGAAAATGCCGAACTGGCAAAGGTGGCTGACTGCCGGTGCTTCTTCGATTTAAAGCTGGGGTACCGCGCCCGCTTGGCAAAGAAATGCTTGAACGCACTTTGTTGATGGCGCAAGCATTGTTGCAGTGGCACCGAACTAACCTCGGCTAGAAAGGCGGTGTCCGGCTGCTTCTTTAACTGTGTTAGGAACGCACTGGCATCGTTATAGCCGATCTTTTCCTGACGCTGATAAAACGCGTCGGTGCGATAGCGCAGCACCGCGTTCCAGACAAACCGCACGCACCCAAACGTCCGCGCCAGCAAGGCTGCTTGCTCAGGCGTGGGATAGAAGCGGTATTGGTAGGCGCGTTCGGCTTTCATGCTTTACACTTTAGACGAAATATTGTAAGGATGCAAAACACAAGGCGTCCTGGCGGACGCCGCGCTATCCATCCTCGCACTAAAAGTACGAGGTTTTCCGCGCTAACTGATAACCCGGATGATGAACCACCGTTAACGCCATGCACGTGCAGCCACTTTGGTCACAAATGTAGATCGCTTATGTTGCTTGATACCACGACGTTAAACCAGCAAAGAAACTTCTTCGACGGCCATGCGGATATCTGGCTTTTTGGCTACGGTTCGTTGATTTGGAAGGCGGATTTTGACTATTTAGAGCGTCGGCCTGCGTCGATTACCGGCTGGGTGCGGCGCTTCTGGCAGGGCTCCCACGACCATCGCGGCACGCCGGACGCGCCGGGGCGTGTGGCGACGTTGATTCGAGCCGAAGGCGCGGTGTGCCACGGCATGGCTTACCGCATTACGCCGGAGGTCCTGGCACCGCTGGATGTGCGGGAGAAAAACGGCTACCTGCGGGAAAAAGTCACGCTGACGTTTTTGGATGAAGCGGGTAACCCTGACGCCGACCAAGCGCCTAGCGAGGGGCTGATTTATCTGGCCAGCGAAGACAACCCGGCGTTTTTAGGCGATGCCCCGCTGGCCGACATCGCCCAGCAAATTGCCCAAGCCCACGGCCCTAGCGGCCCCAACAGTGCTTACTTGCTGAACCTAGCCCAAGCGCTGCGCGAGTTGGGCACCGAAGATGCGCATATTTTTGCCCTGGAAGCGCAGCTACAGCGTTACCAGTAGCGCGGATAGCGGCGGTGGCGCGCCAGGTTATTGACCAGAATCGCCACCACCAGCATGACGATGCAGCCTGCGCCAATGGGGATCAGCGGATACCACCAGCCCAACTGATGCACGCTGGCACCGCCTGCCACGGCAATCAGCGCAGCGGCAGCCCCTGGCGGGTGAACGGTATGGGTAAGCTGCATGACCAAAATGGAGAGCGACACCGCCAACGCCATCGAAAGCGGCGTGGCCCCCAACAGTTGATAGCAGCCCACGCCCACACAGGCAGAGAGCACGCTGCCAAACAGCACATGGCTGGGCTGGGCAAAAGGGCTTTCCGGGGCGGCGTAAATCAGCACCGAGGTTGCTCCGAACGAGCCCACGATCAACAGCTGCTGGGAGAGCCACTCGGCGCTTAGCCAGCAAATCAGCGCCATGCCAGTAAAGGCACCCAGCCATGACCAGCAGGCATCCTGCCAGCCTACCCGGGGGCGCGGCGTTCGTTCTCCGCGCATCTTGCCAAGATACGTTTTCATCGCACTCGCCTTTGCACAAAAAGAGTGCAGATGATGACAAAATGCACCAAAGAAGCAAATGACGATGCGTCATATGCTCATGAAACTCGCTCAAGGACGACCAGCATGCCACTACCGACTCCCTCGCTCACCGTTGCTCCTTCCAGCCTATTGCTTGCGGTGGTGGCGGCGGTGGGCATGGCCACCATCGGCGTGATCTCACGCATCACCGGGCTGAATGCAGAGAGCATTACCTTCTACCGGTTGGGGTTAGGGGCGCTGTTTTTGCTCGGCTATTTACTGCTGACAAAACGCCATGCAGGACTCACCACACTGCCAGGGCGGCAGGTGGTGATTAGCGGTAGTTTGCTGGCGGCGTTCATCCTGTTTTACGTGCAGGCGATGAACTACACCCAAATGGCCAACGCCATTTTGATGGTGTATCTCGCGCCGATTGTGGCGGCTATCGCGGCCCATGCGCTGTTTAACGAACGGCTTGCAGCGGCGCAGGTTTCGCTCATTGGCTTGGCGCTGTTTGGGTTCGCGATGATGCAGGAGTTTCGACTCAACCTGGACGATCAGCAGGACGTGATTGGCATGGGTTTTGGCTTAGTGGCCATGCTAGCCTACAGCGGTTTTATCTTGGCGAACCGCCGCTTGCCGCGCCACCTGGATGACCGCACCTGCGCCTTCTGGCAGTTGGCGGTCGGGGCGCTGATGATCTTGCCGTTTGCGCTATGGCAGCCAGCAGGGCTTGCGGCCAGCACGTGGCAAGTGCCGTGGTTGTTGGCTGCAGGCCTGGTGCCCGGTTTTTTGGCGCTGCTGTGCGCGGTGATGGCGATTAACCGCCTGCCCACCGCGCTATACGGTACGCTGGCTTACTGTGAGCCGGTGGCGGTAGTGATTTTTGGCTGGAGCCTGTTTGGCGAAGCGCTTTCGCCTTTGCAGTTAAGCGGCTGTGGGCTGGTGATCGCCTGCGGCGTCGCGCAGGCGTGGGTCGGAGGCCGGGGCGCTACATCATTAGCCACGACAGGATAAACAGCCCAATCAGCGTGCGGAAAATGCCGCCAATAATGGAGCCACGCAAAAACGCACGCAGCCCACCCCACAGTACCAGCAGACCAATCAGCAGAATCGCCAGGCTCAAGAACGAGTCGTTGATGCCCAGCGAGCGCGTCAGCCCGCCGATGAAATCGTCGAAGGCACCGAAAAAGTTGGTGAAGATACCCAGCAAGAACTCGACCACGATGCGGATCGCATCGCCAATCGCCTCGCCAATGCCCTCAAAAAATCCGTTTGCCTGCATGCGCTTTTTCCATTGCTCGAAGGGATTCGCTATTGTCAGCGAAAACACGGAGGCTGGCAAAGCAGCCGCTGCTCATGTTTCCACCTTTCGCCTATTCCCTTTTTAGCACCGTCGCGTTACAACGTCAGTATGCCATCGCGGGAGAGACTGGTGCCTGACACCAGCGCCGAAGGAGCAACGACCCCGGAAACTCTCAGGCCAACGGACCGCGACGGCCATCCATGACGTTCCGAAGAGCGGTTGATGACTGCGTCACTCAGCCCACCGAAGGAGCAAGCGCCATTCCAGCGGCGTGAATCTCTCAGGTTCCATGACGGAAGGGGTACGCCCGGCCAATAGGCTGCCGGGGGTATCGCCCGACGCTCATACAATCTGTGGAGAGACTCATGCAACGCATTGCCATCATTGGCGGTGGGATCACTGGCATCACCAGTGCCTACGCCCTCGTAAAGCGCGGTTTCGACGTCACCGTCTTCGAAAAGCATCGCTACGCCGCCATGGAAACCTCGTTTGCCAACGGTGGGCAGCTGTCTGCCTCCAACGCAGAGGTGTGGAACCACTGGCCCACGGTCATCAAGGGCCTGCGCTGGATGCTCAAGAACGACGCCCCGCTGCTGGTGAACCCGCGCCCGAGCTGGCACAAGTTGAGCTGGTTTGCAGAATTCATCGCCGCCATTCCCCGCTATGCCGACAACACCACCGAAACGACCCGCCTGGCCATCGCCGCCCGAGAACACCTGTTCCAGTGGGCTCGTGACGAGCAGATCGATTTCGACGTGAAGCAGAAAGGCATCCTGCATATCTATCGCGACAAGGCAGGCTATGAGCATGCCGCCAGGGTATCGCAGCTATTGCACCAGGGCGGGCTAGAACGCCGCGCGGTGACTCCGGATGAAATGCGCGCCATCGAACCCACGCTGGCCGGCAGCTACTACGGCGGCTTCTTTACCGAGAGTGACGCCACCGGGGATATTCACAAGTACACCAATGGGTTGGCGAAAGCCGCCGCGAAACGCGGCGTGCGCCTGAACTACGGCCACCAGGTGACCGACCTGGGTGCGGATGAAAACAGTGCCTGGGTCAGCGCTTCAATCGACGGTGAAGAGGTACGCCAAAGCTTTGATAGCGTGGTGGTGTGTGCGGGCGTTGGCAGTCGTGCCATCGCCGCCAAGTTGGGCGACCGCGTCAACATCTACCCGGTCAAAGGCTACTCCATCACCGTACAGCTGGACGACGAAGCCTCACAGCAGGCCGCTCCCACGGTGAGCCTATTGGATGACGAAACCAAGCTGGTGACCAGCCGCCTAGGGAACGACCGCTTCCGCGTGGCCGGTACCGCTGAGTTCAACGGCGCAAACCGCGACATCCGTAACGACCGCATCCAGCCGCTGGTGCGCTGGGTAGAGCAGTGCTTCCCAGGCGTCAGCACCCAGCGAGTGGTGCCTTGGGCGGGCCTGCGCCCGATGATGCCGAACATGCTGCCCAAAGTGGGCCCGGGCCGCTTGCCGACGGTGTTCTACAACACGGGCCACGGCCACCTGGGCTGGACACTCTCGGCCATCACCGCCGAGATGCTGGCGGATGCGGTGGACAACGCCACCGCCACTTCCTTGGCCGTCACACGCTAGACGACCCCCTTACCCCGCATGACGAAAGGGGACACATGGCCCCTTTGGATTAATATGCAACCTGGTCTCGTCCGCTCTCTTTTGCCTGATACAGCGCGTTATCGACTCGTTTCTTGACATCCTCCCCTCCCTCAGCTTGCGCTGCTGCCTACGGCGGAAAGGAAGGGGATTCCCAGGTTGTTACCTTCCTGGTTTCTGCTTCAAGGACAGCTGCCCGAGGGAATGGCTTGGTTATCGCCGTAACGTCCCGGTGGGGATTTTTACGGTGACGAACCAACGCCTATCCCCCAGGTCTCACGCCGTCTCCACAGACGTAACTTTCCGAGTGCCCCTCGGTAGGTCGTGTCGACATGGGTAGTATAGCACTGTACAAAACGTCAGCAAAGGCATCCTGGGGATGCCGCGCTATCCTTCCCCGGCCTAAAAGGCCGAGGTTTGACGCGCAATTTGATCATGCTCTTGGGCGTGTCATTCAACGTGGCTTCAGCACCCCCAAGACTGACAGTGACGCGTCCGGCTTTCTGGAAAGCAGTACTGGCGATACCTCGACGAATCTTTTCGGCGAGCCTGGTGGCCTGCTGCAGCGAGGTTTCAGGGGCCAGGAAGCGGAAAGTAACGCTATTCAGGCCGCCCTCGCCACCCACAAGCGATACAGCGCGGGCGTGAAGAAGAACGACACCAGGGTGGCGAGCAACAGCCCAAACCCGACGGTTTGCGCGAAGGGGGGCCATAGCCTCCCAGCCGCCAACATGAGCGGGATCAACCCGGCAAAGGTGGTGATGGTGGTCGATACGATGTGCCGACTGGTCGGGCCGCTGATCACCGCCAGCATGGCCGACAGGTCACCCTGGCGAGCGGCCGGGTCGTCATCCAGGGCAGCCATCAGGATGATGGCCGCGTTGATAGCCACCCCCACCAACCCCATGATGCCCACGATGATCACGAAGCCAAACGCGTGGCCGCTCAGCAACAGGGCCACGATTCCCATGCCGGTGGCCTGGGCCCCGGCAATGAACACGATGGCCGCGCGACGGAAGGAGTTGAAGGCCAGCACCACGGTGGCCACCATGGCGATCACCAGCAAGACTACCGAGGCCAGCAGCTGGCCCACCGCCTCGTCACGCTCGGCAGCTTCACCGCCGGTCTCGATACGGTACCCGGGGGGCAGCACCAACGTACCATCCGCCTGGGCGGCCTGCAGTTTGGCATCCAGCTGTGCCATGGACACCGCTGGCAGCGCATCGGCCACGAGGAAGCCTTGCACCAGCTGCACACGTTCGGCATTTCGCCGGGTAATCACGCTCCAGGCAGGCGTCAGGGCGGTATCGGCAACGGCTGCCAGGGGCAGCCCCTCACTGGCCTGGTCGCTGATCAGACGCAGCGCCGCCAGCTGCTGGGCATCGCTGCGCCACTCCGCCGCGTAGCGTACCCGCACGGGAAGCTGCTGCGTGTCTTCCAGCACCTGGCCTGCGGGCTGGCCGGAGAGCGCTGCGCTGACCTGATCGGCCAGGTTTTGATACGTCAGCCCCACATCCCCCAGGGCCGCCTGATCTACTTGCAGCGTCAGCCTGGGCAAGTCGCGCTGCATCCCGGCACGGACGTGGGTCACCTGAGGCAACGGGTGCATCAACCCGGCCAGCTCCTGTCCCAGCTGCGACAGCACCTCCAGGTCATTTCCATACACCCGCAGCTCGATGGGTGCCTTGAACGGCGGGCCTTGTTCATATTTTCGCACCACGATCTGGGCCTGGGGAAAGTGCTGGTCGAGCGCCTGCTGCAGGCCCGGCACTTCGCGGTTGGTCACGTCCAGCGACGTGGTATCCACGATCAGGTGAACGAACGCCGGGTTATTGTCCTCCTGGGTCATCACGTTGTAGTACATCATTGGCGCGCTTTCGCCGATGAAGGCCGATACTCATACGACGCCGGGAACCTCGCGAACCTGGTGCTCCACCTCCTGGGCCAGCGCCTGGGCATTGGCCATGCTGCTGGCCGCCGGTAGCCTCACCTCGATATGGAACTGGTCGCGGTCGGCGGGCGGGAAAAACGCCACGTCGAGGGTCGGCATCAGCGCCATCCCGCCAAGCGGCACACACAGGGTCATCACCATGGCGGCGACCGGGTGGCGCAGCGCGCTGGCGACCGTCCCGCGAAAGGCACGTTTGATGGCATTGTCACGGGGCACACGGGCGCTATCGGCCACTTTGGCCAGCAGCAGCGGCAAGAGCGCCGGCACCAGCAGCAGCGACACCAGATACGAACTGACCAGCGCGACCATGACGGCCATGGCCAGCGGCCCCACGAACTCCCCGGCAGGGCCGGGCATGAGCACGATGGGCATGAAGGCCAGAATGGTGGTCAGCGTACTGGCCAGCAGCGGCACGGCAAGGTGACGCAGCGTATCGCGGGTGGCCGCCAGCACCGAGTCACCCTTCAGGAAGCGCTCGCGCAGGGCGCTGGTCATGACAATGGCGTTATCCACCATCAGCCCCAGCGCCACGATAATACCGGTGATGCTCATCTGGTGAATTTCCATGCCCAGCGGGCGGAAGAACGCCAGGGTCAGCAACGCCGTGGCCGGGATGGCCAGCCCGACGGTCAGCGCCGAGCGCCAGCCCATGCTGAGAAACAGGATGGCCACCACCAGAACCAGCCCCATCAGCAGGCTCAGCGCCACATCACCGAGTCGTTGCTGAGCGCGCTCGACCCAGGCATCGATACGCTGGCCGGGCGCCATGCGTGCGCCAACGAAGACGGCTCGCTCACCGTTCAACAGTGCGACGGCAGCGGGCGGGTCCTGGACACCACGGCGCAGCTCGGCGATTTCGCCAGCCGGACACTTTGCCCTTGGCGGGTCGTGATGCTGACGTCACGCAGGCGGTCCAGCGCATCGAACTCGCCGCTCATGCCCACGGTGAGGCGGTTTTGCTGGGTGATGACCTGGCCCGCCGTGCGGCGCCCGTCGCTGGCGTCGATGGCCGATGCCAGTTGGCTCACCGAAAGCCCCAGCGCATTCAGCTCCAGCGGGTCGACCAGCACGTCGACCTGCTCGCCCGCCACGCCAAACCGATGGGTATATTCGGTGCCTGCCACGCGGCGAAACTGGTCTTCCAGCCGCTCGGCGTAACGCTCCATCAGTTGGGCGTTGGGGGGCGTGTCCTGTGTCCAGCGCAGCGCGGCCACGAGGCTGAAGGCGTAGCCACGATCATCCAGCAGCTCGGGGGTTTGCACACCGCTGGGCAGGGAGGGGGCGATATCGCTGAGCTTGTCGCGCACCCGGCTCCATATCGGCACCACCTGGGTGACGCTATCCTCCAGCTCCAGGCTGATCACCGCGATGCCCGGCCGCGAGGTCGACTCCAGCACCTTGATCTCGGCAATGGTGCGCAGCTCGTCTTCGATGGGGCGCGCCACCAGCGCTTCGATCTGCTCGGGCGTGGCGCCCGGAAACGGCGCCAGTACGGTCGCCATGCGCGCCACCAGGTGGGGGTCTTCTGCGCGGGGCAGGGTATTGATCGCCGAGAGGCCCGCCACCACCAGCAGGCCCAGCGTCAGCGCCAGCAAGCGCCGGTTGAACAGCCACTCAAGACGCGGCATGGGCAATGCCTCTGGCTAACGTCACCTGCTGGCCGGGCACGATACGGTGAGCCCCCAGGGTGATCAGCTGCATGCCCGGCAGCAGCGTACCACGCACGAAGGCGCGGTCGCCTTCGGTATGCAGCAGCTCGACGCTGGCGGTGGCGACACGGTAACGCTCGTCTTCCAGCGGTTCGGCAATCAGTACGTTCCACAGGCCTCGGTCGCTGGCACGCAGGGCCGACAGCGGCACCCAGTACCCTTCGGCAGGCTCGGCCAGCGTGTAGGTCAGCGTCGCCAAATCGCCGGGCACCACGTTCTCGGGGTTCGCCAGTGCCACGACCAGCGTTTGCGTCCGGCTGTCGTTGTCCACCTGGGCCAGCCGGGCGCGCACGTCACCTTCGAAGGCTTGACCATGCACCGTGATCGTCACCGTGTCCCCCGCCGCCAGGGTGCCCGCCAGCCTGGCGGGCAGGCCAATGTGCGCCTCCAACTGGCGGGTATCGACGAGATCGAAGGCCGCCGTGCCGCTACTGACCAGGCTGCCCACGTCCACCTGCCGAGCCACGATTTGCCCCGCAAACGGCGCCGTCAGCGTGCTGTCCGCCAGATCCGCCGACAGGCTTTCCTGTTCGGCGGCCAGAGCCGCCAGCCGCGCCTGCTGACTGAGACGCTCGGTTCTCGCCTGGTCCAAGGCCGTGCGGCTGGCGAAGTTGCTCTGATTCAGCTGCGACTCGCGCTCTTCCTGGCGCTGGGCCAGCGCCAGCGCTGCACGCGCCTCTTCGCTGCGCGCCGCCACTTCGGCCAGGCGGCTTTCCAGGCGGCGGGTGTCCAGGCGAGCCAGCACCTCGCCCTGTTCCACTCGGTCACCGCGATCGACGCGGATGTCGATGACCCGCCCGGCAGGTTCGAAGGCCAGTGACACCGACTGGCGCGCCACTACTCGCCCGGTCAGCTTCACCTCGCGGCGCATTTCAGTGGCCAGCTGCAGGGGCTGGGTAGCCACCTGGAGCAAGGCGTTGTCGGCCCCTTGCTGGCGCAGCTGCTGGGCGCTGGTGTGTTGACTGGTGAGCACGACGACCACGGCGGCGGTGGCGCCCACGGTCAGCAGGGCCGCCAGCACGCTGCCCAGCCAATATCGCCTTGTTTTAGTGTGCCTGCCCAGGTGGTGCGTACCCAAGTTGTGCGTGCCCATGCTGGCCTCGACGGGTATATTATTGAACGTTGGCGTTCAACTATAATATGTGTACGGCAACGTTCAATAATTATTTTTCACTTTTTTCAACCCATGGATGAATGGCATGACCAGTGCTTCTCCCCCCTCTCCGGCTGGCCAGAAACGCAGCGCGGGCCGCCCCAAGGACTTGGCCAAACGCGATGCCATGCTGGATGCCGCCGCCTGCCTGTTTCTGCGCAACGGCCCGGATGCCGTCACCATGGAAGCCGTGGCCAAGGAAGCCGGGGTCTCCAAAGTGACGGTATACGGGCACTTCGATACGAAAGAAGCACTGTTCGGCAGCGTCATTCGTCGGGAAACCGCGTCGATTCGCCAGGGGCTGGAGCAATTGCCGGACACCCATGATGGCGTGCGCCAGTCGTTGATTCAGGTGGGCATCAGCATGGTGCGGTTTCTGATGGAACCCCACGTGTTGGCCGTGGAGCGGGTCATGAGCAATCAGGGCGAGCAGCACCCCAGGCTGCTGCAGGCCTTTTTCGAAGCAGGCCCCTGGGCCATGAGCCAATGGCTTCAGGAAAAGCTGGAGGGCCTGGCCAGCGCAGGGCACCTTTCGCTGCCAGCCCCTTCCCAGGCCGCCGACCAGCTATGCAGCATGTGGCAGGGAATGCTGATCAAGGAAGTCCGCATGGGGGTTCGCCTGCCGCCCTCGGAGGATGAGCTGAAGCGGCAGATCACCGGGGCAGTGGACGTGTTTCTGGCCGCCTATGGCAAGCGGTGAGACTCGCCATAGGCGGGGTCAGCGCTGCTCCAGCACCCCGATGACTTCAGGAATCGACAGCTGCTGGTCCGGCACCGAGCGGTATAGTGCGTGCACGGCGCCAGCCATGTCGCCGGTCACGCCCAGCTCGTGGGTCATGGTGTGGTAGTAGCCCAGGTCCTTGCTGGCGTTGGCGACCGAAAACCGAAAGCCGGAGGGGTCGTCGTGGGCGATGTAGGGGCGCAGGCGCTCCAGCACCACGCCGCCACCGCCGCCCGCGCCCAGCACCTCCAGCAGGGCATCGGCGCTGATGCCTGCCTTGCGCGATGCTGCCGTGGCTTCCGCCAGCACCGCCGAGAAGCCCAGCGAGACGAAGTTGTGCAGCAGCTTCAGCGTGTGGCCCGCCCCGACGTCACCGGCATGAGCGATGTTTTCGGCGAAGGCTGCCAGTAACGGCCGCAGCTCCTCGAACAGCGGCGTGGGCGCGCCGACGATCAGGTTGAGACGCCCTTCGGCCGCCTCCTTGGGCGTGCGCGTCATGGCGGCATCCATGAAACGCCCGCCTGCCGCCGTGACACGGGCCGCCACCTGGGCCGTCGAGCTGGGCAAGGCGGTGGAGCAGTCCACCACCACGCTGCCGGGGCGCAGCCCGTCCAGCACTCCGTCGGGTTCGAACAGGACGGCCTCCACCTGCGGTGAGCCGGTCACACACAGAATGACGATGTCGGCCTGCTGGGCAACCTCCCGCCCACTGGCCAGCGGCACGGCCCCTGCCGCCACCAAGTCCTCCACGGGCTGGTTGCCCGCGTGCTCCAGAAAACACAGCGAATGCCCCGCGCGCAGCAAGCTGCTGGCAATGCCGTGGCCCATCAAGCCAACGCCGACAAGCCCTACCCGATAAACGGTCGTCATAGTGCTCTCCTGGTTGATAGCGCTCAATGTTTGATGGCCACGGTCTTGATGCGGGTATAACTGCGCAGCCCTTCGAAGCCTTTTTCACGCCCGTGGCCCGAGCGCCCGACCCCGCCAAACGGCAGCTCGACACCGCCTGCCGCGCCATAGTTATTGATGAAGACCTGGCCGCTGCGAATGCCCTTGGCCAGGCGCAGCTGGCGCCCTCCGTCACGGGTCCATACCCCGGCACACAGGCCAAAGTCGGTGGCGTTGGCCAGCGCCAAGGCCTGCGCCTCGTCATCGAACACCTGTACCACCAGCACCGGCCCAAACAGCTCCTCACGCAGTACGTCATGGCCCTCCGGAATGTTCGTCAGCACCCGTGGCAGCACAAAATGTCCGCCTGCAGGCGCACTCGGCGCCAACTGCCCCTGCCCCGCCACCTGAATGCCATCGGCTTCGGCGGCGGCCAGGCGGGCTTCCAGCTTGAGTTTTTGGCGCTCGTTGATCAGCGGGCCGCAGTCGGCATCGGCTTCCCCCGCATCGCAGCGCAGTTCGGCAAAACGCTGGGCGAGGGCCGTGACGACCTGATCGGCGATCTCACGCTGCACCAGCAGTCGGCTACCCGCCGAGCACGTCTGTCCGGCATTCTGCACGATGCCCCGCACCACGGCAGGCAGCGCGGCTTCCAGGTCGGCATCGGCAAACACCAGCTGCGGCGACTTGCCACCCAGCTCCAGGGTAATCGGGACATGGTGCTGGGCGGCGAATTGCGCCACGCGGGTGCCGGTTTCAGGCGATCCGGTAAACGAGAGATGGTCGATCCAGGGGTGCGAAGCCAGCGCAGCACCCGCTTCCACACCCAACCCCGGCACCACGTTCAGAGCGCCTTCGGGCAGCCCATGGTTCACCGCGAGCGCCGCCAGGCGCATGACGCTCAGGCAGGCATCTTCGGCAGGTTTGAGCACCACCGTGTTGCCCGCCGCCAGCGCCGCTGCGACACAGCGCCCAAAGATCTGGGACGGGTAGTTCCAGGGGATGATCTGGGCGCAGACACCGTAGGGCTCGCGCAGCGTCATCACGGCAAAGTCCGTCTCAAAGGGGATCGTCTCACCGTGCAGCTTGTCGGCGGCACCGCCATAAAAGCGGAAATAGCGGGCACAGGCGGCAATGTCTCCCTTGGCCTGCGTCATGGGCTTGCCGGTATCCGCGCACTCCAGCGCCGCCAGCTGCTCATGCTGTGATTCGATCACGTCGGCAAAGCGCAGCAGCCACTCACCGCGCTGGCGCGCCGACCAGCGCGCCCACTCCCCGAGCTGCCCAGCGAAGGCCTTGCGGGCCGCCTGCACGGCGGCATCTACCTCTTCGGCCTGGCACCGCGCGATGCGGGTCAACGGTTCGCCCGTGGCGGGGGCGTCTACCTGGAGGGTCTGCGCGGTATCGACCCACTCTCCTCCAATCAGCGCCTGCTGCGACAGCAGACCGATGGTATGCGACATCAGGAGCTCCTTTTATTGTCATTGTGGTCATTACGGTTAACACAGACGGCTCTTTGATCCCGAACGTTTTTTAACCCCGCACGTTTTTAACCTCATACGTCTTTTAACCATAGAAGAGATTGACCAGTCCCATGGAAATCCATGGCATGTAGGTAATCGCCATCAGACATGCCAGCACCACCAGCACGAAACGCACCAGCCACGGCAGCATCTGATCGATAGAGATTTTGGCCACGGCGCAGGCGGCAAACAGGTTGACGCCCAACGGCGGGGTGATCATGCCCAGCGCCAGGTTGACCACCATGACCAGGCCAAAGTGCACGGGGTGGATGCCAAACTGCATGGCGATGGGGGTGAGGATGGGTGCCAGCACCAGGATGGCCGCCGAGGTTTCGATGAACATGCCGACGATCAGCAGCAGCGCGTTGACCACCAGCAAGAACATCATCGGGCTTTCAATGGTGTTGGTCACCAGCGTGGCAATGTGGGCGGGCAACCCGGTACGGCTCAATAAAAAGCTGAAAAGCGCGGCAGCGGCAATGATCAACATGACGGCCGCCGTGGAAATCACGCTTTGGCGCAGGATAGGCCCCATATCCGCCAGCGTTAATTCACGGTAGTAGAATGCCCCCACGATGAGGGCGAAAAACACTGCCACCGCCGAGGCTTCCGTGGGCGTAAACACCCCGCCGTAGATACCGCCAATCACGACCACCGGCATCAGCAGCGCCACCCAGGCACGCTTCAGCGACGTCATGAAGCCCGTGCTGTCCTTGTAATCGTCCTTGCCGTAGCCACGCACTTTGCAGAACAGGTAGAGGAAGATGATCAGCGCACAGCCAATCAGCAGGCCTGGCCCAATCCCCGCCAGGAACAGCTGTCCGATGGAGGTATCGGTACTCACGCCGTACAGAATCAGCGGAATGGAAGGGGGAATCAGCACGCCCAGCTCCGCCGATGACGCTTGAATGGAAGCGGCCAGCGGTTTGGGATAGCCATGCTTGACCATCGCCGGAATCAGGATGGCCCCAATGGCAAAAGTAGTGGCCACGCTGGAGCCCGACACCGCTGCAAACATCATGCAGGTCAGTACGCAGGACATGGCCAGACCGCCTTGCACCCGCCCGACGATGGATTTGGCCAGGTCCACCAGCCGCTGGGAAATGCCCCCGGCGGCCATCAAGTTACCCGCCAGGATAAAAAACGGAATCGCCATCAGCGGGAATTTGTCGATCCCGATGAACATCTGCTGCGGCACCAGCAACAGCGGCAGCCGGGTGAAGAATTCGATGCCGATGATCGAGGCCAGCACGATGGAGATCGCAATGGGCACGCCGAAGGTGAAGAGAATAAGCAGCGACAGGCCAATCACCATGTTCATAGGGGCGTCCCTTTGTTGGTCTGTTCAGCGCTGGGCTGCTCGACCTGCTGCAGCATGGCCTCTTCGGGCAACACCTCACTGTTTTCCGGCCCCACGGGCTCACGTCCACTGAGCTGCGCGGCCAGCCTGGCGATCACCGACACGATGGCAAAAGCGGCGCCGGTCGGGATGGCCGCGTAGGCCCAGGACATGGAGATATTCATGCCCGACATCACCTGGTTACTGACCCGCAGGGTCATGAGGATGCCGTAATAGCACATCACCCCCAGCACCAGCAGGCAGCAGGCGACGATGGCCACTTCGAGCAACAGCAGCCCTCGGCGCGGCAGCCATTTATAGATCACTTCTACCGCCATCATGTAGCCGCCTCTAAAGGTGGCCGCTGCGGCCATGAACACGCACCAGATCATGGAGGCGCGGGACGCCACTTCCGTCCAGGTGGAAGGCGCATTGAACACGAACCGGGTCAACACCTGATAGAAGCTCAGCGTGACCGAGATCACCAACATCAGCACCGCCACCATCAGGGCCAGCCGGGTTAACTGATGCTCGATACGGAGCAAGACCGATAGCATAAAGGATCACCCTGCTTGAATGGCCTCTGGCACTGCCAGAGGCCGACGTTGAGAAAGTGCGTCAAGAAAGCTCGTCAAGACAGTTCGTCGAGAAAGCGCGTGAAGACAGCGCTCAGCAGCTGCCCGCTTTCTCACGAATGCGTTCGAGCATCTCGCTGCCGTACTGCGACGTGAAGATCTCGTAGGCGGGCTCTACGGCTGCCTGGAAAGGTGCCGGGTCGATATCGGTTTTCACCTGCATGCCATTGGCTTCCAGCAGCGCTACCCCTTCACGCTCCAGGCGCGAGACCTCTTCACGGGTGGCGTCCACCGATGCCGCTGCCGCCTGCATGAACCAGTCACGCTCTTCATCGCTCAAGCCATCCAGCAGGATCGGCGATCCCAGCACGATGGCCGGGGAGTAGACGTGTCCGGTCAGGGAGAGGTAGTCCTGCACTTCCCAGAAATTGGTGGCCACGATGACGGTGATCGGGTTTTCCTGGCCGTCGACGGTACCCTGCTGCAGCGCCGTGAAGAGTTCAGGGAAGGCCATGGGAGTGGGCCGTGCGCCCAACTGCCGGAAGGCTTCCTGGTGCACCGCGTTTTCCATGGTGCGTACCCGCAAGCCACTGGCATCCTCGGGGCTGGCGACTTCACGCTGGCTATTGGTGAGATGGCGGAAACCGTTCTCCGACCAGGCCATGCCCACCAGGTCATGGTCGCTCATCTTCTCGAGCAGCTCGTCACCGATCTCGCTATCCAGCACGCAGCGGGCCTGGTCGTAGTTTTCGAACAGGAACGGCAGGTCCAGCACGTAGGTTTCGGGGACGAAGTTACCCAGTGGGCCGCTGGAGGTGATCACCACATCCACGGTGCCGATCTGCAGGCCTTCGATCATTTCACGCTCACCGCCGAGGGAGCCGGAGGCGTGTTCGGTGACGGTAAAGGCACCGTCGGATAAACGTTCGAGTGTCTCCTTGAACGCCTTGGCGCCCACCGAGTAGTGGGAGGTAGAAGAGAGCGTATGCCCCAGGCTGATATCGGTGGCGGCCTGGGCGTGCAGGGCAATGCTGGCGGTGGCCACGGCACTCATGGCGGTCACGAGAGCATGTCGGGTGAAGCGCTTGGTCATGATGTATCCCTCTTGGTGTTGTTGTGAGGGTGGGTGTTTCAAGAAGGCGCAGGGCCTTCCTATGGGTTACCTGCCTTGCCAGGCAGATGGAAAAGCAGCCACATCAGGCGCGTTCATGGTGCTGCTCGGCCATGAAGCGTTCGATGATCTGGGTGAAGTCGTCGTCACCGACAAAGCCGAGCTGGCGCGCCTTGGCGGTTTCGAAGCGTGCGGGCCAACTGGCCACAATCGCTTCGATGCGCGGGTCGGGCGCATGCTGAACGAGCGAGAGCGCGTCTTCGCCTGCGGCGCTGCGCAGGGCATCGAGCATCTCGGCCACGCTCACCGTGATGCCGGGCAGCATGAAAGCACGGAACGGTGCCAGCTCTGTGCTGGGCACCTGGGCGCCATGCACCAGCGCGTCGACCACCTTGCCCGGCGACATCACGAACATCTCAAGGGTGGTGGGCACCGGGCAAATGGCCGTTTCGCCATTGAGCGGCTCCCGCAAGATGCTGGAGGCAAAGCTGGAGGCTGCTGCATTGGGGCGGCCAGGGCGGATCACGATGGTGGGCAGGCGCAGCACCAGGCCATCGATCTCGCCACGACGGCTGTAGTCATTGATGAGCAGCTCGCACATGGCCTTTTGGGCACCGTAGGAGTTCTGCGGGTGCAAGGCCGTCATGTCATCGAGCACGTCCGGCAGCGCCCCGCCGTAGGCCGCCACGGAGCTGGCCATGATCAAGCGCGTTGTGTGCAGGCCGCGCAGGCGGCAGCCTTCCAGCAAGGCACGGGTGGCATCGAAGTTGACCCGCATGCCCAGCTCCAGATCGGCTTCGGCGGCGGAGCTCACCACGGCCGCCAGGTGGTAGATCACGTCAGGGCGCTGATCCAGCACGTCGTCGAGGGCCTTGGGCTGGGTAATGTCCACGGCGCGCGAGGATACGGTGATGCTACCTGCATCGGGCGCGGGGGCTTCCACTTGATCGATCAGCGTGAGCTGGGTGATCGGCTGCTGGCGAAGCTCGCCCCGCTGGATCAGTTGATGGGCAAGACGCTGACCTAGAAAACCCGCTGCGCCGGTGATGGCAATATGCATGATGTGATTCCTGATATGGCGTTGTTATTGTTGGTGGCCGGGGGCTCAGCGTGGGGTCAACCCCCAGGGTGCTCCCCACCACAGCCCCGCTCGGGTGGCGGCTTGTGGGCGGTATTCACAGCCAACCCAGCCGCGATACCCCAGCGCGCTCAAGCGTTCGAAAATGGCGGGGTAGTGCACCTCGCCCACATTGGGCTCGTGACGATCAGGCACCCCGGCAATCTGGACATGGCCAATGGCGCTGAACTGGCGTTCGAGATGGCGAATCAGGTCGCCTTCCATGATTTGGCAGTGGTAAAGGTCGAACTGCAGCTTGAGATTCTTGGCACCGACCTCTTCCAGTACCGCCATGGCCTGGGCCTGGCGGGAGAGAAAAAAGCCCGGCATGTCACGCGTATTGATCGGCTCGATGAGAATGTCGCGGCCCACTTTGGCCGCCTCGTTCGCCGCAAAACGCAGATTGCGGATATACGTGGCGTGGTGCTCTGCCTGGGTCGCGGCATCGGCGTTGTCCGGTAACAGCCCCGCCATGGCATGAACCCGCGGGCAGCCGAGCGCCTCGGCGTAGCTCAGCGCCGCCGTGACCGAATCGCGAAACTCGGCTTCCCGGCCCGGCAGGCTGGCCAGGCCGCGCTCACCGGCGTCCCAATCGCCCGGCGGCATATTGAACAGCACCTGCTCCAACTGGGCATCCTTGAGCGCGTGCTGCACATCACGCGCGGCAAACGCATAGGGGAATAGATACTCGACCCCTTTGAAACCCGACTCGGCGGCAGCAGCAAAGCGGTCGAGAAAGGCGTGTTCGTTGAACAGCATGCTGAGGTTGGCGGCTAATCGAATCATGGCGTGCTCTTGTTGTTATCCAGTACCTGGTGAAAGGGGTTCAAGTGGGTCATTAATCCCTGGGAAAGCGCGCTTCCAGCTCGGCGACCTGCTCTGGGGTCAGCCCGCGCGGGTTCTCGCCTCGCAGCAGCAGGTACAGCTTGGCGGTCTCTTCCAGCTCTTCGGTGGCATACACCGCCGCTTCGAGGGTCTTGCCCGCCACCACTGGGCCGTGGTTGGCCAGCAGCACCGCGCTGTGCTTGCCTGCCAGGCCCCGTACCGCCTCGCCCAACTGGGGGTCGCCCGGGATGTGATAAGGCACCAGCGGCAGCTTGCCCACCCGCATCACGTAGTAGGCGGTGAGCGGTGGAATACAGTCGCAGGGGTCTACTCCCGGCAGGCACGACACCGCCACCGAGTGGGTGGAGTGCAGGTGCACGATGGCGCCAGACTGCGGGCGCTCGTCGTACATGGCCATGTGCAGGAACTGCTCCTTGGTGGGCGCATCGCCGCTGAGCAGCTGGCCCTGCGGGTCCAGGTGCGAGATACGTGCCGGGTCCAGCCGCCCCAGACAGGCGTTGGTGGGGGTCATCAGCCAGCCGCCATCGTCCAGCCGCACGCTGATGTTGCCGCTGGAGCCCATGGTCAGGCCGCGGTCGAACAAGGATTTACCGAGCGTGCTGATCTGCTCGCGCAGGGCGTTCTGATGTCGGTGGCAAAGGGGCGTGCTCATGCCAGCACCTCGAGGGCCCGGGTGAAGAAGTCCACGCCGCCAAAGTTGCCGGACTTCAGCGCCAGCGAGAGCGGCGCCTCGCGGCCTGGCAGCGAGGCTTGAGTCCAAGGCACGCCGGGGTCGATCTGCTCACCGATGCGCAGGGTCGTCACGCCTAACGCGGAGACCACGGCACCGGAGGTTTCGCCGCCCGCTACCAATAACCGGCCCACACCTTCCTGCACCAGCGTTACCGCCAACTGGCCTAATGCCTCTTCAACAAGGTGCCCTGCTCGCTCCACGCCGAGCGAGGCTTGCGCGTTTTTCACTTTTTCTGGATCGGCGGAGGCGTAAATCAAGACCGGCGCGTTGTCGGATAGCCGTTGCCGCGCAAACGCAAGCGCCTGCTGGCGTTGCTGCTCGCCCTCTACCAGCGCCAGCGGGTCAAGCGCGAAACCGCCGTCGGGATGCTTGGCAATGAAATCCGCCACTTGCGCCAGCGTGGCCCGTGAGCAGCTACCCGACAGTACCAGCGCCCCGCCCGCCGCAGGCGCTAAACGCCCCGGTTCGGGGATCGTCTCCAGCCAGCCCTGGGCTCGGTACTGCGCGGGCAGCGCCTGGCCCAGGCCGGAGCCGCCGGTGACCAGCGCCATCGAGACGGTGGCTTCGGCCAGCACGTCCAAATCCTGCTCATCCAGGGTGTCGCAGATCACATGGCGTACGCCTTGCTCGGCGAGCGTCGACAGATGAGAGCGGGTTGACTCAGCGCCCTTTGCCAGCACCTGACGGCTGGCCAGCCCCACGGCGTGAGGCGTTTGGCGGGAGAGCACGCGGACCAGATCGGCATCCTGCATAGGGTTGAGCGGGTGGTGCTGCATGCCGCTGTCGTTGAGCAAGCGGTCACCGACGAACAGGTGCCCCTGGTACACCGTACGGCCATTGACCGGAAACGCAGGCACCATCACGGTTTGAGCGGCGCCCAATGCCTCCAGCAGGGCATCGGCCACGGGGCCGATGTTGCCCTCGTCGGTGGAGTCGAAAGTAGAGCAGTACTTGAAGAACAGCTGGCGAGCGCCTTGGGCGCGCAGCCAATCGAGGGCGGCCAGGGAGTCGGCCACGGCCTCTTCCACCGGGCAGGAGCGCGACTTGAGCGCGACCACAACCGCATCGATGTCACGAAGGTCCACCGCTTCTTGCGGCACGCCGATCACCTGCAGGCAGCGCATGCCGCCGCGCACCAGGTTATTGGCCAAATCGGTGGCGCCAGTGAAGTCGTCGGCGATGGCGCCCAGCACGACCCGTGGGTGGTTCATGACGCTGCCCCCTCGGCATCGTTGGCGGCGTCTGGCAAGGCGATGCCTGACAGGCGTTGATAGACCTTGATCACCGCCGAGTCATCTTCGCGCCCGAAGCCTGCGCCGCTGGCCGCGGTAAATTGCTGCAATGCGCTGGCGGCCACCGGCGTGGCCAGTGACAGCTCACGGCCCGTCTGGTGGACGATATTGAGGTCCTTGACAAAGATATCGACGGCAGACAGCGGCGTGTAGTCGCCGCTCAAGATGTGCGGTACGCGGTTCTCGAACATCCAGGAGTTGCCCGCCGAGTGGGTGATCACCTCATAGATCACCTCGGGGTCGAGGCCCATACGGATGCCCAGCGCCATGGCTTCGGCGGCAGTGGCGATATGCACCCCGGCCAGCAGCTGATTGACCAGCTTCATGCTGGACCCCACCCCTGGCGCGTCGCCCAGGCGATACACTTTGGCGGCCATGGCATCCAGTATCAGCTGGGCTTTCTTGAACACATCCGGCTGGCCGGAGGCCATCACTGATAAATCACCGCTTCTGGCCTTGGCGGCACCGCCACTGATAGGGGCATCCAGCATCGCCATGCCCGCTGCAGCCAGGCGCTCACCCAGTTGCCTGGCCTGGCTGGGCGCTACCGTGGCGCACTGCACGATCACACTCCCGGGCGCAAGGTGGGGCACTACGCCCTGCTCGCCAAACAGCACGTCTTCCACCTGCTGGCCATTGACCACGATGACCAGCACCACCTCGCACCCCGACAGTGCTTGCGGCGTGGCCACGCTGTGCCCACCGGCCGCGATGAAGGCTTCGCGGGCAGCCGCTGAAATATCGCACCCGATGACCTTGAAGCCGCGCTCCAGCAGCGCCGTAGCGGTGCCCATTCCCATGGCACCTAACCCGATCACACCGACTGACGGGGATTGCTGTGTATCGTGACTCACCGGCGGCTACCTCACTGTTGTTATTTTAAATATTGTTTTGACTGCAGCATCGTTCTGAATACCGCGCGCCGTGGTCGCAAGGGCATGCTCACGGCGGCATATGTTAGCGCTGTCATGATAGCGCTAACATTCGTTTTAGATTATTCTTTCTCTCATCACAAGCTGAACGATAGGGACGTGCGACCAATGTCTAAAGATGCTTCCAGCCCAGCGAGAGCACGCCGCCGCACGGACCAGATCACCCTCAGCCAGGTGGCTGAATTGGCCAGTGTTTCGCCGATTACCGCATCACGGGCGCTGAACACGCCCGAGAAAGTCAGCGACCAGACCCGAGAGCGCGTGCTCGATGCCGTGGAGCAGTTGGGCTATGTGCCCAACCTGGTGGCGGGCAGTCTCGCTTCCTCACGCTCCAGGCTGATCGCCGTCATCGTGCCTTCCCTGATCAACACCGTGTTCGTGGAAGTGATCAAGGGACTGCAAGACACCCTGGAGGCCGAGGGGTATCAGATACTGCTGGGCAACACCGACTACGACCTGGACCGCGAATATCAGTTAGTGCGCACTTTTCTGGGCTGGTCATGCTCGGCCCTGATTACCGCAGGGCTGCGCCATAACCACGCCTGCCAGACCCTGCTGAACAACTGGGATCATCCCATCATGGAGGTGATGGAGCTGGGCAAGGGCATGGACTTGAACGTCGGGCTGGACCACGTGGCGGCGGGGCGCTGCATGGCTACCCACCTGATCGACAGAGGCTATCGCCATATTGTCTATGTCGGCGCACGCTTGTCTCAGGATTACCGAGCGGGCATGCGCTACGAAGGGCACAAGGCGGTGTTGACGGCCCACGGCCTGGACGCCTCGCTGGTGGAGCTGGACACGCTGGGCAGCCTGCAAGCGGGCGCAGACAGCCTGGCCCAGGTACTGGCGCATTACCCGCGCACCCAGGCCATCCATTTCGCCAACGACGACCTGGCCGCCGGTGCGCTGCTGGCTGCGCAGCGCCAGGGGCTCGATGTGCCGGGCGACATCGCCATTGCTGGCTTCAACGGCCTGCCCCTTGGCCAACACGTGACCCCACCGCTCACCACCATTCTGTCGCCCAGAGAAGAGATGGGGCGGCTGGCCGCCAAAGAGCTGATCCGCAGGCTAAGCGGTAAAAACGTCTACCGCCGCCAACACGATGTAGGGTTCACGCTGCAGGTAGGCGGGAGCACTTGAGCCGATGGCCAAACCCTGTTAACTTAATAACAATAGTTATCATTAACACAGGGAATATCCTCTCATGCAGCCCGATAAAAAAGATGCCCCGACAGAAGGCTCATCTGGCTCGCCCCGTGAGGTTACCAGTCAGGCGCTACTCGATCAGGATGGCCAACTGGTAATTCATCACGAACAGCGGCGCTATGTGCTTCGTCGTACGAAAAGCGGCAAATTGATCCTGACCGCTTGATTTTCCTTTTGCTTCAGCCAGCCAGGTAACCTGCGTACCCAGCCAGCGAATTACTCCATCACGCTACGTTGGATATTGCTGGCTCATGAAACCATCCTACTCTCTGGGCATTTGCCTCACCCTATTGCCGCTGCTTTCGGTACAGGCTGACGACTCGTCGCTTCATCCGGTGACGGTCACCGGTACACGGGCACCGACAGACCTCTCCTCCGCCCCGCTGATCATCGACATCATTGACCGCACGGATACGGAACTCGCCACCGCCAGCCGCGTGGAGGACATTCTCAGCCGTCAGCCTGGCCTGCATGTGGCAGGCCAGGGGCGTCGCAACGGCCAGACCCTGAGCATGCGCGGCTTTGGGCGCAATGGCGTGCTGGTGCGGCTGGATGGCGTGCGCCAGGACATTACCACAGGCCACATTGGCAACTTCTTCCTTGACCCGGCCCTTGTTCAGGAGGTGCAGGTGGCGCGGGGGGCGCTCTCCAGCCTGTACGGCAGCAATGCCATGGGAGGCGTGGTGAGCTTCACCACGGTGGAAGCCAGCGACTTACTGGCCGCTGGGGAAAACAGCGGGGCTCGGCTGTCAGTGGGCGGGGCGACCGCCAGCGGTGAACTGCGCGGCAACCTGAGCGCCTTTGGCCGACAGGACACATCGAGAGGACAGGTAGATGGACTGTTCTCCGTGGGGCGCAGCGAGTCGGGAGATATACGTCGGGCGGGGGGCGATAAGGCCGAGGAGGATGCCAGCCTCAACAGCCTGCTCGTCAAAGGTGGCTGGGAACCCAACGACGAGCACCGGCTGTTCATCGGCTGGCAGTATTACGATGAGGACACTACCCAGCCCGCCAACCCTCAGCAGCGCGATGTCACCACCAGCAATCCGCTGCGTGATCGCGAGGTGGAGAGCCATAACCTGCAGCTGGGTCATCGCTGGCAGCCCAGCCCGGTAACCGACATCACCTCACGCCTCAGTTTCAGCCAGCAGGAGATTAGCGAGCCTCAGGCAAGCCGCACGCTGGAGCGCATAGGCCTGCAAAGCGACGGCTATCACCGCCTGGAGCATGGCTGGTTATCACAAACGCTGGTTTTCGGGGCCGAACTGGAACAGGCACGCCAGCGTCCGGAAGGCGGTGCCAACGGCTTCCCGCATGCCGACATCGACACGCAAGCGGCCTATCTGGATACCACCCTCACGGCGGGGCGTTATCTGGCGGAGGGCGGCGCCGGGCAGTGGGACCTGGGCGTGGGCGCACGCTATGACCGCTACGACGCCTCAGGCCAAGCCAGCGATGCCAGCGTCCACGACCGAGTATCGCCACGTTTCCGAGTGGCCTGGCGCCCACAGCAAGGCGTGATGCTGTTCTCGGGTTATGCCGAGGCCTTCCGCGCACCAAGCCTGTCCGAACTGTACGCCAGTGAGCGGCACTTTGCGGGCTTCTGTGCAGGCCCGTTCTTCTGCGCCCCGGATAATTTCTGGATCCCCAACCCGGAGCTGGCCCCGGAAACCAGCCATACCTGGGAGAGCGGTGTGGTATGGCACCAGGGGGACTGGCAAGCGCGCGCCAGCTATTTCGATACGCGGGCAGACGACTTCATCGATACCCAGGTCGATATCATGGCGGGCACCACCCAGGCGGTCAACGTGCAGCGTGCCCAACTATGGGGATACGACGCTCGCCTTGCCTGGCAGCCCAGCGCCTTCCCGCTACTCACCAGCTTTGCAGGCCTTTCCGAGGTCTCGGGCAAGGACCGCGACAGCGGTGAAGCGCTGGGCAGCCAGACGCCTCTGGAAATGACCCTGGGCAGCGAGCTGGCCCTTTACAACCGCGCGTTGCGCGTGGGCTGGCAGGGCCGGTTCGCCCGCGACTTCGACAAACAGAGCAGCGACGAACGGCTGCCAGGATATGGCCTGAACGATCTGCATCTGGCCTGGCAAGTCACCCCTGCCCTCGACACATCGCTGCGCCTGGCCAACGTGGGCGACAAGGAGTGGTACCGCCCGGATGGCAGTCTGGGCGATGGCCGCAGCCTGTTCGCCACACTGAACTGGCAGTGGTAATCAGGAGACCGACACATGACACACCCCCAACAAATCGCGATTCTGGAAGCTTTCAGCAGCGCACGGGCTGCCCAACCCCGCCTAACGGCCATCGAGATCGCCGAACGGCTTGGCATCAGTGAGGGCGAGCTTCAGGCCGCCCGGCTGGGCAGGGAAGTATGGACACTGCCACTCGCCCCCAGGGCGCTGGCAGCCTGGTGGCATCAGTTGGGCCACGTGAAGGCACTGACCCGCTCGCGACTGGCCGTACTGGAGCAGCACGGCACCTACCCAAGCTTGGCGGGAGGCTCCCACACCGGCTTGATGCTCGACCCCGGCGGGCTGGATTTGCGCCTGCTGTACAGCCACTGGCATTGGGCCTGCCTGATACACGACCCCATGCCTACCGACACAGGCACCATCACGCACCGCTGGAGCCTGCAGGTATTCGATCAGCACGGCTGCGCCATTCACAAGTGCTTCGCACTGGACGAACCGCGCACCGAGGCCTGGGAGGCGCTGGCCGCTCTGGGCACACTGGATACACCGGCCTTTACTCACAGCATGCCGCGCATAAAGCGGCCGCTCCCCAGCGCCCCCACCCTGGCCCAGGAGTGGGCGGCCATGAGCGACGTACACCAGTTCTTTGCCCTGTTACAGCGCCATCACCTGGAGCGGCTGGAAGCCAACCAGCTCATGGAAGGCCACTACACCAATCCGCTCCCCGTGCATGCCTTGGAGGCTCTGTTCCAGAAGGCGCACCGGCAAGCGCTGCCGCTGATGCTGTTTGTGGCCAGCCCCGGCTGCGTGCAGATCCGAACGGGCACGCTGCCCGCAGCCGTGCGCGCCAGAGGCTTGCTGAACCTGTTTGGCGAACAGTTCACGCTGCACCTCAACGACACGGCCATCGAGCAGCTATGGGTGGTCAACAAACCCAACCGCGATGGCGGTGTGACCAGTGTCGAGGCCTTCGATGCGCAGGGCTCGCTGGTGCTGCAGCTCTACGCAGAGCGTCAGGAAGGGCGCAGCGAACGGCGGGAGTGGCGGCAACTCTTGAACACCTTGAGCCAGCGTGAGGCCGTGGCATGAGACTCGTAGGCCACGCCTTTGCACTCAGGCCGTTTCGAGCCCTGGGAGTCGCTCTGCTGGGGTTGGCGCTGAGCGCCTCCGCACTGGCCAGCGAGCGCTGGCTGGTGCTGGGAGGCGATATCGCCGAAACCCTGAGCGCCCTGGGCGCCGAACAGCACGTCGTCGCCCGAGACGATACGGTGGTCTACCCTCCCGAGATGGCGGCCTTGCCCTCCGTGGGCTATTTGCGTCAGCTCTCGGCCGAGAGCGTGCTCTCCGTCTCGCCTACACGCATTCTGGCCGCCGAGCAGGCGGGCCCCCGCGAAGTATTGGAGCAGCTGGCTGCTGTGGGCGTGGCGGTAGAGGTCGTCAGTGCCCCGGCTTCACTGGAGGCCATTGCCCACAAGGTGCGCCATATCAGTGAATACATCGGCGAACCGCAGGCCGGCTCAGCGCTGGCTGAGTCGCTGACCAGCGACCTTGAGCGATTGGCCGCCCTGCCCCCACTGCCCGACATTCAAGCCATGTTCATCCTGCAACACAGCGGCCTGACCCCGAGGGCTGCCGGACGCGAGACAGCCGCCCATACCGCTCTGGAAGCCGTGGGATTGCACAATGCTTTTGCGGAAATGACGGGCTACCACAACGTGTCGGCAGAAGCCTTGGTGCAGCGCTCTCCTGAGGTCGTCGTCATGTCCACACGAGGCCTGGAGGCACTCGGCGGAGAGGCGGCACTCTGGAGCCTGCCCGGCATGGCCATGACCCCGGCGGGAAGCGACCAGCGCCTGATCGTGGTGGATGATCAAGCACTGCTGGGGTTTGGCCCACGCACGCCCGAAGCCCTGTTGACACTGCGCCAGCAGGTGGAAGCCCTGCTCAGTCACCACGCTGCACAGGCCCGCCGATGAACCCACGGCAACCCGCTTATATCTCCGTGCGCCTGGGCCGACCGACCATGACCCGCTCCACTCGGGTTCTGAGCGGCCTGGCGTTGGCATTGGTAGCCACGCTGGCCATCAGCGCCAGTACCGGCGTGCTCGGCATCTCCCCGTGGGCAGCGCTGAGCGGCACAGCAGACCCTTTGAGCCTGCAAGTATGGTGGCAACTTCGCCTGCCCAGGCTCCTGCTGGGCATGGCCGTGGGGGCCATGCTGGCAGGCAGCGGGACCGCCATGCAGGGGCTATTTCGCAACCCGCTGGCCGACCCCACGCTACTGGGCTTGGCCAGCGGAGCCGGGCTGTTCGTGGCGCTCTGGATTGTGCTGGTACAGGGCAGCGCCGCCAGCAGTTTGTATGGCCAGTTTGTCGCAGGGTTTCTGGGGGCGCTGTGCGTTTGCCTGCTGATTTTTGGTATCGCCAACCGTCAAGGTGGCGGCAGCGCGGCGGTGATGTCGCTGCTGCTGGCGGGGCTGGCCATCAATACCCTGGCAGGCGCTGGCGGCGGGGTGTTGGCCTTTCTGGCCAGCGACGAGCAGCTGCGCCAGCTTAGCCTGTGGGGCATGGGCACACTGACCAATGCGTTATGGCGTACTACCGCCGTTGCCCTGGGAGTGGTGGCCTTCGCACTCTGGCTACTGCTGCGCAGCGCGACGCAGCTCGACCTGCTCCAGCTGGGCGAAGCCACCGCCCACGCCGCCGGGCTGGAAATCGCACATCTGAAGCGCCGGGTCGTGATCGCCACCTCGCTTGGGGTCGGCCTATGCGTGGCCTTGACCGGGGTCATCGGTTTTCTTGGCTTGCTGGTGCCCCACTGCTTGCGCCTATGGCTAGGCCCAGGGCATCGCCTGCTGTTACCGGCTTCCATGCTGGGCGGGGCGATTCTGCTGGTCGCGGCCGACGCCCTGGCACGCACGCTGGGGGCACCGGCCGAAATGCCCGTGGGGCTGCTCACCAGCCTGTTGGGCGGCCCCTACTTTCTCTATTTGCTGATGCGCCGGAACCGACCATGCTGACGCTTTGCGACGCAGGCCTGCTGCGTGCCCCCGCCCTTACACCGCTCAGCGGCACGCTGCTGCCGGGAGAACTGCTGGCCATCGTCGGCCCCAACGGCGCAGGCAAAAGTACGCTACTCAGCCTGCTCTCGGGTTTTCGTCCCTGCGAAACCGGGCAGCTGTTGCTCGATGGCCACCCCCTGCCTACGTGGCCCATCGCGGCACTGGCCAACCGTCGCGCGCTGGTCGCCCAGCAGGAGCCCCCCGGCTTTGACTGGCACACCGAAGAGCTGGTGAGCCTGGGCAGCCAGCCATCGAAGGCACTGGTAGCGCAACTGCTGGACGAGCTGGACCTGACGCACCTGGCTCGCCGCAGCGTCCTCTCGCTATCCGGCGGCGAACGCCAGCGCGTGATGATTGCCCGGGGAGCCTGCCAACTGCTGTCACGCCGCTTGCCCGACGCCACCGACGGCGGCCTGCTGCTGCTGGACGAACCCACCAGCGCACTGGACATTGGCCAACAGCAGCGCCTCATGCGCCAGCTACGCCGCTGGGCCAGCCAACACCAGATGGCCATCGCCTGCGTCCTGCACGACCTGAACCTGGCCAGCACCTTCGCGGACCACGTATGGCTGATGCATCGCGGGCAGCGGGTGGCGAGTGGCTTACCACACTCCGTACTCACACCTTCCACTATCGCTGAGATCTATGATGCCGAACTGCAGCAGACGCCGCGAGGCCCCAAGGGGCAGCACGTACTGGTTTTATCCTCCTGAAAGGCGACGTCATTTCACGTGGAGGCACGTTGTTTGCGCAACAGAGCCAACTCATCCTGGGCAACGTCGACTCGCACACTGCCCCGGCGCACCAGCGCATCGGCGACTTGAGACACCTCCTCCCCTTCGGCCCCGGCCATCAAAGCGATGTTTTTAGCATGCAGCGCCATATGCCCTTTTTGGATTCCGGTCGTCGCCAGCGCTTTCATCGCTGCAAAATTCTGCGCCAGCCCTACCGCAACGATGATACGTGCCAATCTATCCGCACTACTGACACCCAGGATATCGAGACAGCGGCGAGCGGTTGGGTGCGCACGGGTGGCTCCGCCGATCAACCCTACGGGCATGGGCATTTCCAAGGTGCCGGTCAAGTTGCCATCGCCATCCGCTTCCCAGTGAGTCAACGAGCGATAACGCCCTGTACGTGCAGCATAGGCATGCGCGCCAGCTTCCACTGCCCGAGTATCGTTGCCGGTTGCCAGCACCACCGCGCTGACCCCATTCATGATCCCTTTATTATGGGTCGCCGCCCGGTAAGGATCTAAGTCGGCGAAGCGAAATGCCTGCAGCATGCCATCGCGCACCGACTCACCCCCGATTTCATCCAGGCGCCACGTGGCTCGTGCCCTGGCTATACGGCGGTCCGCCAAGTTGGAAAGGATTCGCAAACGGCTTTCACCCCCCGACCATTCTGCCAGTGAGGGTGCCACCGCTTCAGCCATTGAGTTCACGGCATTGGCACCCATGGCATCACGCACATCCACCAGTAGATGTACGATCACCATATCCTCCAGGACACGCACTTCCAGATCACGAAAGCCCCCTCCGTGCTTTAACAGTACGGGGTCTGTAGCGTCACAGATTCGCTTGATTTCAGCGCGCGCCTCCAGCAGCCGCAGGCGAGCAAAAACGGGGTTAGGCACGCCAATCAATTGCACTTGAGCGATCATGACAGGAGAGGAGGTATCGGTGTGAAAACCGCCTGACGCGCGACACTGCCGCGCCGCATTACATACGGCTGCCACCACCGATGACTCTTCCGTTGCCATGGGTACAAGAGGCTCTTCACCATCGATCAATAAATTAGTGGCCACCCCAATCGGCAGATTCAAGGTACCAATCACATTTTCGATCATGCTATCAGCGATCTCGGCTGGGAGATTACCGGTGTCTGCCAGATGTGCCTCGCCGTCGGCATCCAGCCCACTCATGGCAGCCACTTTGCGCAGCCGCTCGCGTGGAGAAAGTTGATAAAAGCCCGGTATGCGTGAAGTCGTTGTTGTCATCATCGGTACCTACATGTGGATAAAATTTCGTTGCCGTACTCTGTCGTGCTTTCAAGCCATCCAGCCCATTAGCCAAGGAGCTGCGTAGAGGGTCATGAACTGTACGCCGTAGTTCACGCCCCAGCGGTTCAAAAGCCCAGCCACCAGAGCGAGCACGCCCACCCCCAGAATGCCCATCACCCCGGCATCCATATAAGCCAGCAGCATCACCAGCGAGAAGAACATCGCCAGAAATGCCTCATGGGGGATACGTTGGAACACGAAGACACATATATGCCGTGCATAGCGAACGGCAATGGGATAGGTAATCAACAGAGCGACCCCAGCACCCAGAATGCTGGCGATGGCGATCTCTCCAAAGCTCATGAGATGGTGGGCATTCTGCTCCAGAGTGAGCACGGGAGGAGCATTAAAGAACGCATTACCAGGACCGATAGCCATGGGGCTCATCGGAATACCCAAGGCCGCCAGCGGTATCAAAATGCCCGCGATATAGGCAGCATTGGTGACCGCATCCATTGACGAGAGCGCACGACTCGCCTTTTCCACCGTACCTTTCACCCAGCTCGACACCACTTCGCCCAGAAAAATGGTGATCCCGACTGGGCTCATGAAGAAAGTAACCGAGCCAAGCACCGAGCTAGCCGTTGCGGATACGGCTTCCTGCCGCGTCAGAATCCGAAATGGATTGGGAATTCGTTGGTCGTCACTGCCATCATTTGCCGCATAAATCTTGATGGTCTTGGGCTCGGGTACCGACATTTTGCGCCGCTCTTCACGAACGGTTAGCTGGGCCAGATTGAAAATCATCGGGCCGATCGTGATGCCCAGGAAGAAAGAGATAAAGACGACCTGCCCTTCAGGGATGACACCCATTCCCCAGTAGAAATGACGCAACGCCTGAATCAGCGCAGCCAGTATGACAATGCTGATCAGACTGATGACTTTCTCGCGACTCATCAGTGCCAGGAAAACGGCGCCTACGAAGAATATCTGGCTGGCATATTGGCTCAATACATCCGCCAAGGGTGTCAGCAGGAAAGCCAGCAACAAGCTAACCGGAATCGCTACGAGCGTTCCGATGACCGACCCCGAGGCCATCTTGCGAATCGCCAAGGTAGCATGCCCTTCGCGTTTCAAAATCATGGCATGCTCGACCATGGGAGCCGACATGACCCCACCAGGTATACCCGCGACCGATACGGGGATCGAATCCGTCAATTTTTTCGCCACAATCGCCGCCATGAAAAAAGCCAGTACGACAGGCAAAGGGATGCCTGCGACGACTAATGCCAGTGTGACGGGGGCAAGGACTGCCGTTTCATCGGTACCCGGCGCCACCCCAATAGCGGTATAGACAACCACGCCTATCAACGCGGCGATCAACATCTGCAGAAGGATGAGTGCATCCATGACTACACCTCACCTTCGATATCCAGCTGGCGCTTAGGACGCAGGCAGATCGCATTGATGGAAAATCCCAGCAGCGCTCCACACAGGCCGATAATTAACGGCATAGGCGCTGGCCACGGAGTAAAAATGAACCCACCCAGTGTCAGTGGGGTAGAGATCGATAGCGCAATGATCAGGTCTTTACCTGTCACCGTATCGTCCCAAACGGTAAGGTAGTTCGTTGTTTTATCAGACATGCCTATTCTCCGCGGAGATCATTATTAGTGTTGTATACCCAATTAGGCTGACCCTAGCTTGTGGAAAGACAAGGCGCTGAGTAAGGTACAAAGACTGGAATTGTGCGAAGTACTGTACCCATTCAATGAATGGTACAGTTTCACCTTAACTGAGAGCATCCATGTCAAAGTCTCGCCAAGTCGCCACTGCTCTTTTGAAAGCCATCGACGATGGGCGGCTTTCTCCAGGCACACGAGTAGCCTCCATCCGAGAAGCAGCCCAACAATTTGGCGTATCTAAAAACACAGTAATAGATGCTTATGATCAGTTAGTGGCACAGGGGCACTTGAGCGCTCGCCAGGGGGCAGGATTTTTTGTCACGCGCCCACGCCCCTCTCCCATGGATGAGTCCACGCACGACCTTTCCGAGGCAGTCGACAGCGTCTCACTACTGCGAGAACAGCTAGTCGGCAACTTTGCAGTACGTGTGGGGGATGGACGCGCACCAGCCAGTTGGATGGGCGGCACCGAGTTGACGCGTTTGATAAGACGCCGCACCGGCTTGTCCGATGAAATGAGTGATGTCGAATACGGTATGCCTCAGGGCTACTCCCCTTTACGAGAGAGCCTGGCAATGTCACTGGCGGGACGATCGATTCACGCCTCACATGATCAAATCATGATGACCTTCGGAGCGAACCACGCTTTTGATCTGATTATCCGCCACTTCATTGCACCCGGCGAGAACGTGCTGGTCGAAACACCAGGCTATTACCCTCTTTTTGGAAAGCTACGGCTCGCAAAAGCCAAATTGGTGGGCGTGCCACGTACCGCAAGTGGTCCCGACCTGGAAGAGTTCGAGAGAAAAGCCAGGCAGTATCGGCCCAGGCTATTTTTCTTGCAGCCAAACGCTCATAACCCTACCGGCAGCTCCATGTCACTGAAGAGCATGCATCAACTCTTGAAGCTCGCGGACCACTACGGAGTCACGTTGGTGGAAGACGATGTATTCGCAGATATTTTACCCAAAGGCACCCCTCACCTTGCCGCTCTCGATGGCTTGGAAAGAGTCATCTATGTGGGTACCTTCTCGAAAACGCTCTCTACGGGCTTGCGCTGCGGGTATGTAGCGGGCAGCCGCTCGGTGATCCGAGCACTGGTCGATATCAAGATGCTGACCGTCGTCAACACCTCGACGTTCAATGAGATGGTCATTCATGACCTGCTGGCAAGAGGGCGCTATCGGCGCCATCTGGCACAGCTTCGCGAACGCGTAGCCAAGGCAAGCGCAACTGCCATCAGAGTACTCAGCCAGATCGGAGTCAGCGATGTAACGGGGCCCGGTGGGGGCTACTACCTATGGGCCAGACTCCCTCCTCACATCAATACCACCGAGCTGGCCAAACGGGCCTCCGAACAAGGCATTTTTATTGCCCCTGGTGCCATTTTCTCGCTGCGCCCCGACAGTACTGACGCCAACTCCATGCGCATCAATATTGCGCATGCCAACGACCATCGTTTTTTGGACTTTGTCAGCAAAACGCTCAAGGCATGAGGTAGTTGCATCCCACTCGCTCACCCCGATGCCGTTACATCGTCATCGGTATATTTCACCCATGTCTTGGCCAGGTGGCGGCGCAGCTCTTGGCCTACTCGCTCTGCGTCGCGCGATTCCAGTGCTGCCATGATGGCTTCGTGCTCCTCCATGGCTTTGGCCCACTTTTCGTTCTTGTCGTTGGAGAGGTAGCGGACGCGGTAAAGCTGCCGACTCAGGGTGGCGTGCATGTCCGTCAACGTCGGGTTGCGGGCCAGCTCGACGATACGGCGATGGATGGCCTGGTTCAGGCGGAAGTAGTTCTGTCGGTCGCGGCGTAGAAAGGCCGCTTTCATCTCGAAATGCAGCGCCTGAAGCTCTGCCAGCTCGTCATCGCTGGCGTGGGAACAGGTGAGTTCTGCCGCCGCCTGCTCCAGCACACTCAAGACATACAGCTTCTCCTGCATGTCTGCGGGGCTCACCTCGGCCACGACGGCTCCACGATTGGGCGACAGCACCACCAACCCTTCGGCAGCGAGGATCTTGAAGGCCTCGCGCATGGGCGTGCGCGATACCTGGAGCTCGTCTGCCAGGGTGCGTTCAGGCAGCCGCTGCCCTGGCTGAAAATGATCCATCACGATGTGTTCACGCAGGTAATGAGCGACTTTTTCGACCAGGCCCGGCTGGCTCGGCGGGGTGATGTCTTCCATGGCTGTCTTCATGTGATGTGCGAGCCACAAGAATGGCATACCATAACTTGGCTTTCAAATAGCTAAAGGCTATTTAGGTGAAAATTAAAAATCATTATTTTCAGCCATATAGAGCCAAAAACAGACCAACAGATACCAAAGTATAACCCTTCAGCATTTGACCCTCAAAATGGTATACCACTACATTTCATGCAAATGACAACCCTGGCCTTGCCGCCACACAACGCCACTCCAAGCCAAGCGATGGCCTCGGCTGAGCGTCCCGACACAGGAAGACCCACACCTCATGAACTATTTACAACATTTCGATACCGACAAGGTGGTAGAAGCCTGCATCGCAGGCGCAGGGGATTTTGGTCGTGGCGTATTACGTCAGGCACGCCAGATGCGTGGCCTATCGGCGCGTATCGCCATCGATATCCATGCCGATAAAGCGGTCGAGGCGCTTCGCCATGCGGGGGTTCCAGAAGCTCAAATAATGGTATGCCATTCTGCCAGCGACGCCGAACAGGCCTGGGAAAGCGGCTTTTTTATCGCGACCGCTTCGTTTGAAACCATCAAGGCGCTGCCGTTCGATATCCTGGTCGAGTCCACGGGCATTCCCGACGTTGGGGCACGCTACGCCGAAGCGGCCTTGCTGGCCGGCAAACACGTCGGCATTGCCACCAAGGAGACCGAGTCCGTGGTGGGCCCTTACCTGACCCGACTGGCCTATCAGCAGGGCCGCTTGTTTACCCCGATGGATGGCGACCAGCCCAGCCTGCTGATTGGCCTGCTCACCTGGGCCAAGACACTGGGTTTCGAGATCATTGCGGCGGGCAAGAGCAGCGAGTACGACTTCATCTGGGATGAGGCCAACGCCACGGTCGAGTGCAATGGCGTGCGCTACCCTGCCGCGGGCCTGAGCGACCTGTGGGAATTGCCTCCAGGGGGCGAACGCGAGGTGGTCGAGGCACGCAGCCGCCTGCTGGCCGACATTCCGCAAATTTCCGTGCCGGACCTGTGCGAAATGGTCAACGTGGCCAACGCCACCGGGCTGTGCCCGGATCGGCCTGAGTTTCACGCCATGGTCTTGCGGACCGCCGAAGTCCCTACGTTGCTCGACCTGCAGGCGGAAGGGGGTATGCTGCAAGGGCTGAAGCGCCTTGAGGTGTTCAACTGCCTGCGCCGCCCGGATGAACTGAGCTTTGCCGGTGGGGTATTCGTGGTGGTGCGCTGTGAAGACCCGCATGTCTGGACACTGCTGCGCGACAAGGGGCATGTGCTGAGCCGCAGCGAGCGTAGCGCCATGATCTACCTGCCGCGCCACCTGCTGGGGCTGGAAGCACCCATCTCGCTGCTGGATGTGGTGCTCAATCAACAGACCTCCGGCGGCGGCCACGCCACCACACCGAGCTTCGACCTGACCGCACGGGCTACCCAGCCCATCGCAGCTGGCCAGCGCCTGGAGATGCGCGGGCATCATCGCCACATCGAAGGCCTGCGCCCTGAAATTCATCCCGCCGAGCCGCTCTCACCCAGCGCCAAGGTGCCCTTTTACCTACTACCCGGTGCCGAGGTCATTCGTGATATCGCACCCCAGCAGCCCATCACGCTGGCCGATGTCGCCCTCCCGGACTCTACACTCAGGCAGCTGCGATACCAGCAGGATGAGCTGTTCAAGCAACAATACGCTGTCGATAACGCCGAACACGCCAGCACGCTGGCCTGAGGGTCGCTGGTGCCACGGGCCCATTGCGCACCTAGCGCAAAACAATAAAGCAACAATAATCCGTCAGGAGAAACACCATGCTTACCAAGCTCTTGCTCACACCGCACGCACTGAAAATGACGACCCTGGGCGTTGCCCTGATCAGCACCGCCATGGTCGCCCAGGCCGATGAAGCCGCCGACTACCCGACCAAGCCGATCCAGTTCCTGGTGGCCGCGGGTGCCGGAGGCGGCGTGGATAACTTCGCCCGCGTGGTTCGCCCCATGTTCGAAGAGGCCCTGGGAGGCGCGCGCATCACGGTGGTCAACCTGCCCGCGGCCTCTGGCGCACTGGCCCACCAGCGCACGGCCAATGGCGCTCCGGATGGCCATACGCTGGACTTTGCCTCGACCACTTACGTGACTTCGTTGGCGGCAGGGCAGAACCCGGTGGGCCTGGATCAGATCACCCCCGTGGCCCGCATGCAATCAGACGTCATGGCGCTGTTCGTCAATCCGCAGCGTTACCCGGATTTCGAGTCGTTCCTGGAGTATGCCCAAGCCAACCCCGGCAAGGTCACCGTGGGCGGCACGCACACGGCGAGCCCCGACCACGTGGCTTTTCTCTCCTTGCGTGACGCGTCTGGCCTGGACATGAGCTTCATTCCCTACGACAGCACCGGCAACGCCACGGCCAATGTCCTGGGCAACAATATCGATGCCACCACGACCTCGCTGAGCCCGCTGCTGAGCTACATCGAAGCGGGTCAAATGATGCCGATTCTCGTGTTCAGCGATGAGCGCCTGGCAGATTTTCCCGATGTCCCCACTACCGTGGAGCATGACTGGGACCTGACCGATGGCAACGACCGGGCCGTGTTCGTCCATGCGGATACCCCGGCCCCGCTCGTTCAACGGCTGGAAGAAGTGCTGAAGGGCATTTTCGATTCGGAGGACTACCAGGCCTATGCCGAGCGCGTGAACCTGACCTACCGCGACGGCTGGATGGCAGGCGACGCTTACCGCGAGCGCCTCGAGCACAACTACGAGCTTTACTCGCGGCTGCTCAGCAACGAGCAGTAAGCCACTCGTACCAGGGCAAGGCAGGCAGCCTCCGCTGCTTGCCTTTCGATATTCATCGGCACGAGCAATGCGTTGCGGGTTGTTCGCGCCATGCTCCCTTCGGGGTTGATCATGTACGCCAGGATTTCTTTCTTTGCGATAGCCATCGTAGTGCTCGGCCTTGCCAGCCTCGTGCCTACCTTGCAGTTTCCCAGTTCGGAGCAAGTGTCGACCTTCATCGGCCCGCGTGTCTGGCCGCTGACCCTCTTGCTGGCGCTCATCGGATTAGGCGCGGCGCTTTTGCTGATCACCTGGCGGGATGCCAAGCAAGGCAAGCGCTATGACGACGACCCCGTTGACGAAACCACACCGCCGTGGCGCTTTACGCTGGCATCGACGCGCCATTGGTGGCTGATCGCTGCCACGCTCGTCTACACCTGGCTGATTGGCCTGATCGGTTTTCTGGCGGCCAGCGTGGCGTTCACGCTGGTATGTACGCTGTTGCTGGGCGCACGCTCCTGGCGGGTCATCGCGGCCACGGTGGTCATCGCCGCGCTGCTGATGCAAGGCGTCTTCGTCATGCTGCTGGGGATACCGCTATGAGCGCGTTACGCCTGATGCTCTCCCTTGTCATCACTGTTTTCTGTCAAGGAGCTACCCATGCTTGAGAATTTTCTTGGCGGGCTAGCCGTCGTGATGCAGCCCCTGAACCTGCTGCTGCTGACCTCTGCCGTGTTCATCGGCTTCATCGGTGGCGCCCTGCCGGGCATCAGCGGTGTGATTCTGGTCGTGATTCTGCTGCCCATCACGTACGGCATGGACTCCACCACGGCCTTCATGGTGCTGACGGCCATTTATGGAGCCACGGTTTTCTCGGGGCTGATCACAGCCATTCTCTACCGTGCGCCGGGCACCCCGGAAGCAGTCATGACCGCGTTCGATGGCTACCCCATGACGCAGCAAGGCCAGGCTGGCAAAGCGCTGGGCATCGGCGTGCTCAGTTCGGCCATTGGCGGGCTGGTCGGCACCATTGCCTTGATCATTTTCACACCGATGCTGGCCACCATGGCGCTGCGCTTTTCCTCCCCGGAGTATTTTGCTCTGGCGGTTTTAGGGCTGACGGTGGTGGCGTCACTCGGCGGACGCTTGATATATGGCCTGATCGGCGCGACCTTGGGGCTATTCATCGCCACCATCGGGATCGACCCGCTCACCGGCACCAGCCGCTACACCTTCGACAACCTGAACCTGATGGAAGGTGTCGGGCTGATTCCCATGATCGTGGGCCTGTTTGCCGTCTCGGAGGTCATGAAGCGCGCGCTGGATCAAGATACCCATCAGCCGCTCAAGAAGGTGAAGGTCAAGATCTTCGATCTGCCCATCCTGCGCAAGATCGGCCCGACGCTGACGCGCTCTTCCTTGATTGGCGTCATCATCGGCATTCTGCCGGGCATCGGTGCCAGCACCGCCGCCATGGTCAGCTATAGCGAGACGGTGCGCTGGTCCAAACATCCTGAAAAATTTGGCAAAGGGGCACCCGAGGGCATTGCGGCGCCTGAGTCGGCCAACAATGCCGCCGCCATGGGCGCCTTGGTGCCGCTGTTTGCTCTGGGCATTCCCGGTAGTGGCACGACGGCCGTGATTCTGGGGGCGTTCATCATGCACGGCCTGCAGCCGGGGCCCATGTTCATGATGACGCACAGTAGCCTGATCTATGCCGTGTTTGCGGGCCTGTTCATCGTCAACTTCATGATCCTGCTGTTCTCCAAGCCCTTCATCACCCTGTTTACCAAGCTGCTGAACGTTCCGTATTCCGCCCTTGGGCCCATCATCATCATGTGCTGCATCGTGGGCACCTACTCGGTGCGCAACTCGATGTTCGATGTGTGGCTGATGCTTGGCTTCGGTGTGCTGGGGTTCCTGCTTGAGAAACTCAAATTCCCGCTGGTGTCCATCATTCTTGGCTTGGTACTGGGGCCCATCGCCGAGAGCGAGCTTCGCCGTGCGCTTTCCATGTCGCAGGGGGATCTGTCGATTTTCTTCACGCGACCCATCAGCGCTTCGTTACTGGCCGTGGCAGCGCTGCTGCTGACCATCACCATTGTCATGCCACTCATCAAGCGTGCGCGCCTGAATAAAGCGACTTCTTAACCTCTGACCACGGAAGCGACCCATGACTCTTCTCCTTGGTGCCATCGCCGATGACTTCACCGGCGCCACCGATCTGGCCAATAACCTGGTGCGCGGCGGCATGCGCTGCCTGCAGGTGATCGGCGTGCCGCAAGAAGCGGTGGACCTTCGCGACATCGATGCGGTTGTGGTGGCGCTCAAGTCGCGCTCCTGCCCGGTGGAAGAGGCCGTGGCCGACTCCCTGGCCGCCCTCGATTGGCTGCGCGCCCAAGGCGCTCGCCAGCTGTTCTTCAAGTACTGCTCCACCTTCGACTCCACCGACGAGGGCAACATCGGCCCCGTGGCCGATGCCCTGCTGGAGGCCTTGGGCGCCGCTCACACCGTGATGGTGCCTGCGTTTCCGGTCAATGGCCGCACGGTATACCAGGGGCACCTGTTCGTCGGTGACCGTTTGCTCAACGACAGCGGCATGCAGCACCACCCGCTCACGCCCATGCAGGATGCCGATCTGGTTCGCGTGCTCTCCCGCCAAACGCCACACCCAGTGGGCTTGGCCAACCGGGCCGTAATCGCCAAAGGGGCAGAGGCAACCCGCTCTCATTTGTCGACGCTCGCCGAACAGGGCGTACGCCATGTGATCTGTGACACCCTGGATGAGCAGGATTTGGACGTGCTGGCCGAAGCCACCGTCTCGATGGCGTTGGTCACCGGAGGCTCCGGCCTGGGCCAGGCGCTGCCTGCGCAATACCGGGCCCAGGGCTGGCTGGAGACGATCCCCGAACCGGGGCGTTTAGCGCCTGCGGCGGGCGGGGCGCTGGTGCTCTCCGGCAGCTGTTCACGGGCCACCCTGGCGCAAGTGGCCGACTTCCTGGCCAAGCACCCGGACGGCGGCTTTGCGCTGGACCCTCTATCGCTGAGCGAAGGCGACAAGCAGTGGGAGCAGGCGCTGGCCTTCGCCCTGGAGCGCTTGCCGTTGCAGGCCCCCACCCTGATCTACGCCTCGGCCGACCCGGACAAGGTGAAAGCGGCCCAGGCGGCGTTGGGCGTTGCCCAGGCCGGGCACCTGGTGGAAACCGCACTGAGCCACCTGGCGGTCACGCTGGTCAATGAAGGCGTGGGCCGCTTGCTGGTGGCGGGGGGCGAAACCTCCGGCGCGGTGGTTTCGGCGCTGGGCATTACCACGCTACGCATCGGTGAGCAGATCGACCCCGGCGTACCCTGGACCCAGACCCCGTGGCCAGGCCGCAAGGCGCCGCTCTCGCTGGCGCTGAAGTCCGGTAACTTTGGCGGCGTGGACTTCTTCACCCGGGCCTTCGAGGTGCTGGCATGAGCACGCCCCTTTGCCACCGACATCAGAACGCCCTACGCGAGCAGATCAGCACGCTCGGTAAATCCTTGTTCGACCGCGGCCTGACCATGGGCTCCAGCGGCAACATCAGCGTGCGGCTGGACGATGGCGGCTGGCTGATGACCCCCACCAACTCCTGTCTGGGGCGGCTGGACCCGGCCCGTATTTCGCACCTGGCCCCCCAAGGCCAGCTGCTCAGCGGCGATGCGCCCACCAAGGAGCAATTCCTGCACATGGCCATGTACGACGAGCGCCCGCAGTCTGGCGCCATCGTGCACCTGCACTCCACCCACTCGGTGGCGGTGTCGTGCCTGCCGGGAGTAGACCCCTGCGACTGTATTCCACCGCTCACCGCCTACTACGTGATGCGGGTGGGCAAGCTGCCGCTGGTGCCTTATCACATCCCGGGCGACCCCCAGTTGGGCGAAGCGGTGCGGGGCCTGGCAGGCAAGCACAGCGCGGTGCTGCTGGCCAACCACGGCCCGGTGGTGGCGGGCAAGACCCTCGAAGCGGCGGTGTATGCCACCGAAGAGCTGGAAGAGACCGCCAAGCTGTACCTGCTGCTGCGAGGCGAGAACCCGCGGGGGCTGACCCCCGAGCAGGTCGCCGAGCTGGAAGCGCGTTTTCCCAGAGACTAAACAGGTACCTTGTGGGTCGACACTACTTCCCGCAGCCCCATAAACGAACGAATCTGACGCACGCCTGGCAGGTAGAGCAACTGCTCGGCGTGTAGCCGGTTGAAGCTTTGGCTGTCTCTGGTGCGTACCAGCATGAAGTAGTCGAACTCCCCGGTGACCACGTGGCACTCCATGCAGCCCGACACTTTTTGAGCCGCCGCCTCGAACGCCGCGAAAGATTCTGGCGTCGAGCGGTCCAGCACCACGCCAATCAACACCACCATGCCTGCCTGCAGGGGTTCCGGGTTCAGGTGGGCCACGATTCGGCTGATCACCCCTTCCCGCTTCAGCTTTTCGACACGCCGCAAACAGGCCGCAGGGCTGAGATTCACCTGCTCGGCCAGCGCCACATTGGAAAGCGTTGCATCCTCCTGAAGCAGCTTGAGAATACGCTTGTCGATACGATCCAGCTCACCGCCCATGGCATGGGGCTCCGAGGCCACTCCTGCTCGCTTGGCACACATTATTATTTACTCAAAAGATAAAATGACGAATTAATTAAACCTATAAACACAACTGAACAATTCATTGTTGTTTATAAACCCCTCATTTCGCAACCCACCTGGACACGCAACCACTTACTATAAATCTCAGGGAGCACGCCAACGTTCCGACCACCGTTACCCAGCGATCCTTGTCTATCGCGTTTATTGCCAACCCAGGAGCTTGCCATGAACCTTGAACGCTACCCCCGTTATCCACTGACGTTCGGCCCCTCCCCGATCACACCTCTCAAACGGCTGAGTGCCCATCTGGGCGGCGAGGTCGAGCTGTATGCCAAGCGCGAGGACTGCAACAGCGGCCTGGCCTTCGGCGGCAACAAGACCCGCAAACTGGAGTACCTCATTCCCGAAGCACTGGAGCAGGGCTGCGATACGCTGGTGTCGATTGGCGGGATCCAGTCCAACCAGACGCGTCAGGTGGCTGCCGTCGCGGCGCACCTGGGCATGAAGTGCGTCCTCGTGCAGGAGAACTGGGTGAACTACTCCGATGCGGTCTATGACCGGGTCGGCAATATCGAGATGTCGCGCATCATGGGGGCCGACGTTCGCCTGGACGCCGCCGGTTTCGATATCGGCATTCGCCCTAGCTGGGAGCAGGCCATGGAGGATGTGCGCCAGCAGGGCGGCAAGCCGTTCCCCATTCCCGCGGGCTGTTCCGAACACCCCTACGGCGGTTTGGGCTTCGTCGGCTTTGCCGAAGAGGTGCGCCAGCAGGAGAAAGAGCTGGGCTTCACCTTCGACTACATCGTGGTGTGCTCGGTGACCGGCAGCACCCAGGCCGGGATGGTGGTGGGCTTTGCCGCCGATGGCCGCGCCCAGCGGGTGATCGGCATCGACGCCTCGGCCAAGCCCGAGCAAACCCGGGCGCAGATTCTGCGCATTGCCCGCCATACCGCCGAGCTGGTCGAACTGGAAGGCGGCATTGCCGATGACGACGTGATCCTGGACACCCGCTACGGCGGCCCCGAATACGGCCTGCCCAATGAAGGCACCCTAGAGGCCATTCGCCTCTGTGCCCGCCTGGAAGGCGTGCTCACCGACCCGGTGTACGAAGGCAAGTCCATGCACGGCATGATCGATAGGGTGCGCAACGGCGAGTTTCCGGCGGGCTCCAAGGTGCTGTATGCCCACCTGGGCGGCGTACCCGCGCTCAATGCCTACAGCTTCCTGTTCCGCAACGGCTGACCAGACCGAGTGTGGTTGGGCCATGCCCAAGCCCGAGCGGGCAACTGCTCGGGCTTTTTGGCGAGGGGTGGCCAACCCAACAAAAGCTATACAAATATGTCACATCTATTAGACTCATCTGGCATGCCTGCAAGCCAATGAGGTGACACCATGCCATCGCCACTCCCCCTTCGCCTGACCCTGGACGAACTGGCCCATCTTGCCGAACCGCGGCCCGAGGTCGAACTGCACGGGCTCGACATGGGCTGGTATATCGTCCGGCTCCATCGTGACGACTCCGTCAGCCTGCTCAGCACGGCCCAAGGCGACACTCAGCGCTTCAGCGGCACCCAGTGGGTCAGCCGCGCCCTGGCGCCCCTGGGCTTTACCCATGGCACGCTGACCTGGGCAGAGGCTGCCGATGAAATGATTGGCCACCCCACGCCCCCCGTCTCTGACCAACAGCGCCTTCAGCAGGGCGTCCGCGTGGCCTTTGCCACGCGGCATTGAGGTATCACCCGTCGCGGCCGTTGCGGCCATCGAGGTCAACCCTGCCCAAGGGGCAATCCCCTCGTGGCTTTCAACCTGACCTGCCGATAAGATGGTCAATGAGCCATCATGGGCTTCCAAGCAGTTGTTTCAAAAAGTTTTCCCAGAGGATGGGCTCTATGCGTGACGAAGAGAAGTACACCAATACCGAAGAGCAACTGCTGTACCTGCAAAAGTTGTTGGATGACGAAGACACCCTAGCCCTGCACGAACTGTTCAATGAACTCGATTTTCTGGCCATCGCGCGCACCCTCGAGTCGTTCCCTGCCAAGACCCGAGACCAGCTATGGGACTACATTCCCGAAACCATCATTGGTGAGGTGCTGGCGGAAGTCGACGAAGACATCCGCGCCGACTACATCGAAGACCTGACCGCCAGCGATGTCGAGCAGATCGTCAAAGGCCTGGACGCTCAGGAAGTCGCCGAGGTTCTCGATGTTGCGGACGAAGAGATCAAAACGTCCGTTTATGCCAGCCTGGACCAGGAGATTCGCGCCCAGGTCGAAAACCTCTACACCTATGAAGAGGACATGGTGGGCCGTTACATGGACCCGGAAACGGTCAATGTAAAACAAGGCGTCTCCCTGGAGGCCGTTCAGCGCTACATTCGTATACACCGGCTGCTGGATGTCGACTCTCAGCAGGTCATGGTGACCGACAAGGATAAACGCCTGCTCGGTACGCTGACGCTGATCGACCTGGTCAAGCAGTCGCAGGAGTGCTCCGTCGACGAATTCATGGATAGCGCGCCTTATACCTTGCATGACCAGATGAAGGTCAGCGACGCTGCCAGCCTGCTGCGCTCGAAAGAGCTTCACTTCGTGCCCGTGTGCAACAGCGAAGGGCAGTTGGTGGGCCAATTGAATGCCGCCGACATACTCGAAATCACCCAGGATGACGCAGACCTGACGCTGAAACACATGTCCGGCGTCAGCGATGAAGAAGAAGTGTTCACCCCCATCGTACGCAGCGCGAAAAGCCGGGGTATCTGGCTGGGCATCAATTTGCTGACGGCTTTTCTGGCAGCCTTCGTCATTGGCCAGTTCGAGGCGGTGCTGGACCAGATCGTGGCACTCGCCATTCTCATGCCGGTCGTGGCCAGCATGGGAGGGATTGCCGGAAGCCAGACCCTGACCGTGGTCATACGCGGTTTGGCCCTGGGGCAAATTGCCGGCAACAACAAACGCTGGCTCTATAACAAAGAGCTTTGGGTCGGCATGAGCAACGGCCTGGTATGGGCCCTGGTGGTGGGCGGCATTTCCTACCTGTGGTTTGGCCAGACCCTGATCACGCTGGTCATTACCCTCGCCATCTTCATCAACATGAGCCTCGCCAACCTCTCGGGCGTACTGATCCCGCTGGTGCTGAAGCGCCTGCAGATCGACCCGGCGCTGTCTGGCGCGGTCATTCTGACCACCGTCACGGATGTAGTGGGATTCCTCTCGTTTCTGGGACTCGCGACGCTGATCATTTTGTGATCAGCCAAGCGGTCTATCGGGTAAGATGTCCTTCGCCCGCTAACATTTAACCGACCCAAGCATTCGAGGCGCCCATGCTTCCTGATTACTCCGTCATCGCCTGGCTGTTGATCATCTTTTCTGTCTATTTGACCGGGGTGTCCAAGGGTGGATTCGCAGGCGGGTTCGGCACGCTGTCGGTGCCCTTGATGGCCTTGGCGATCAGCCCTACCCAGGCGGCGGGGCTGCTGCTGCCGCTGCTGCTGGTCATGGATGCCTTTGCCGTCAAGGCATGGTGGGGCAAGCACTCCCGTGCGGAGGTATGGCGTTTCGTGCCGGGCCTGTTCATCGGGGTGTCCGTCGGCACGCTGCTGTTTGGCAGCCTCAGCGAAGAGGGTGTGCGCTTGGTGCTGGGCATTCTCTCCGTGGCCTTTGCGGCCTACATGCTGCTCAAGCCCGTGGCGAAGAAGCCCATTTCCACCCGCTGGGCACTGCCCGCCTCCAGCGTTTGCGGGTTTACCAGTTTCATCGCCCACGCGGGCGCACCGCCCATGAACATGTACCTCATGCCTCGCCAGCTCTCCAAGGAGACGTTCATTGCCACCTGCACGGTGACCTACGCCGTGGTCAACAGCATCAAGCTGGGCCCTTACGTATGGCTTGGCGAGGTCAACATGACCAGCGCCTGGGCGTCACTGCTGCTGGTACCGGTTGCCTGGATAGGGGTGCGCAACGGCCTCTGGCTGCAAAGACGCGTCAATGAAAAGCTGTTTTATCGTCTGGTGATCATGGCCATGTTCGTGGTGGGCCTCAACCTGGTCTGGCAGGCGCTGCGCTAGCAGCAAGCATTACAGCGCCACGATCAACAGGCCCAGCAGCATCACCAGCGTGCTCAGCGTCTTGGCGCTGGAGGCAGGCTCCTTGAGCCACAGCACCCCCATCAGCACGCCAACCGGAATCGAGAGCTGGCGCAGCGCCACCACGTAGCTGACCTCGTCAGTCAGCGCCATGGCCATGAGCACCAGCCCATAGGTGCAGGTCATCATCAAGCCCGTGGCCACCAGCATCGTCAGCCCCTGCTGTCGCAGCGCAGGTAATCGGCGGCGCTCTGCTGGCAACACGGCCAACAGCGGGAGCGCCCACAGCAGCGTCATCAATGCCTGCAGAACCATGAAGACCACCCCTGCCGTCAGGCTGCTATGGCCAGCGCCTTGCATGACGCCCAGGGCCTGATTGTCAATCAGCGAGTACCCCACGGTGCCCACCGCCGCCAGCAGCGCAAAGCCCATGGCGGGGGACAGGTACGAAGCGAGACGGCGGGCCTCGGGTCGGCTGAGCGGCAAGCCCAGCGCCCCTAGCATGATCAGCAGCATGCCGACGCCATCCCAGAGGCCAAGGCCACGATTGCCCAGCCAGGCAATCGATACCAGTGGCACCATCACCACCGGCAAGGCACGGGCAATGGGATAGAGGACGCTCACCTCTCCCCGGGCGTAGGCCCAGGCGAGCCCTCCCATATAGAGCATCTGGCAAAACCCGGACAGCACCAGCCAGCCCCAGAAGGCACCCGGCAGCGCCGTCAAGGAGGGGCCCAGCACCAGCAACGGCAACAGCGCCACACCCCCAGCGCCATAAGCCAGCGCAAACGACCCAAGCGAGGGCGCGTTGCGCTTGCCCAGCACGTTCCACCCTGCGTGCATGCACACCGAGACCAGCACCAGCGCGAGCGCGGTGGGACTCATACGGAAGCCACCAGGGCAGGATCAGCGGGGTGTTCGATGAAACGGTAATCAGGTAGGTCGTGCGTCATGGGCTGGCAAATGCGTGGTGGGTTGGCAGTTCACAAAGCTAAATGCTCTGCTCGGTATCGGCTCGCCAGTCTAAGCGTCGCCAGCCTTCGACGCCAGCCACCTCCGCCAGCACCGGGTCCGGGTTGACGGCAATCGCACAATCGACATATTGCAGCAGCGGCAGGTCGTTACGGGAATCGGAATAGAACGTGGTATGGCACGCCTCGACGCCCTGCTCCGCCAGCCATTGCTGTAGCCGCGTGACCTTGCCGCCACGGTAGGAAAGCACCCCCACGCTGCGCCCGGTGTACACGGCGCTGCTTGGCAAGCAGTCCTGCTCCAGCTCCACCGCCAGCACGTGGTCGATCCCCAGCATGGCCGCTATGGGCGCGACCAGATGGCAGGCCGACGCCGAGATCAAGACCAGCGTATCACCCGCTTGCCGATGCGCATCGAGACAGCGCCATGCCTGCTCGAAGATGCGTGGCTGCAGGTGGGTGGCCACGAAGCGCTCGACTTCTTTTTGAACGTCATCGACCCGACGGCCACGCAACGGCGCCAGCGTCATCGCCAGGTACTCTTCCAGTTTCAGCTTGCCCGCATGATAAGCCTGCTGCATCACTTCCGCGCGGGCCATGAACCCTTCGGCATCGCTGACCCAGCCTTGCTCTATCATCCATAAATTCCAGCGGTCGCTGCAGTCTCCATCCAGGAGGGTGTCATCAAGGTCGAACAGGGCCAGGCGCATGGCAAACTCCTCTCGTCGCGGTATGGCGCGCGTAGGGTATGTCATGGATGATGACAGCAAGATGACGTGCCGCGTGTTCTAGCGGCTTAGCCAGGTCGCCGCAAACTCCGCAGCGGGTAATGGCCTGCCAAACCAGAACCCTTGTGCCTGGTGGCAGCCCAGCTGGGCCAGCAGTTCTGCTTGAGCCTGTTGCTCGACGCCCTCGGCCAGGGTTTTCATGCCCAGCGCGTTGGCCATGGCGATGATGGTCTGCACGATGGCACGATCATGGGGGTTGTCCAGCATGTCGCGCACGAAAGAGATATCGATTTTCAAGGCATCCGCCTCGAATCGGCGCAAGTAGGAGAGCGACGAATACCCGGTGCCAAAGTCATCGATCAACAACGCATACCCCGCCTGACGCATGGCCTGGGTAATCATGACCGCCTGGTCCGGGTCTCGCATGAAGTCGCTTTCGGTCAGCTCCAGGGCCAGCGCTTGCGGCGGCACTCCTTGGGTGAGCCGCGCGACGTGCTCGGTCAGCCGTGGGTCGGCAAACTGCTGGGCGGCCATGTTGATCGACAGCCGCCCAGGCAAGGGGGTGCCCGACGCCTGCCAAGCCGACCATTGACGCGCCGATGCTTCCAATACCCAATCGCTCAGCAGGCGTATCAACCCACGCTGTTCGGCAAGGGGGATAAACTCACCGGGGCTGACCCAGCCCCACTCCGGGTCATGCCAGCGGCATAGCACTTCGGCACCGGTCAGTGCATAGGTCTCAAGGTCTACCTGCGGCTGAAAGTAGAGTTCCAGACGACGCTCGATGATGGCGCGGTGCAGGCGTTCGGTCATCCACTGCTGGCGCTCCAACGTGCGGCGCATGGTCTGCGTATAGGGAGATATGCCCGCATCGCGCTGTTTGGCATCGTGCAGCGCAATGCTGGCGGCGTTGAACAGCTCGGCGGGGGCGGCCACGTCGCTGGGGTAGCGCGCAAAACCGATGCTGGCATCCAACTGAAACTCACGGTGCTCCAGATGAATCGGGTGCCTGATGGCCTCGATCACTTGCCTGATGAAGGCTTCCAGTGCGACTCCCTGATGCTGCGGCAGAAGTAGTGCGAACTCATCGCTGGAGAGCCGCGCGCAGTGGCCGCTCAGGTCATGCAGGTGCTGGAGGCGCTTGGCGACCGTGGCCAACAATACGTCGCCCACCTGATGGCCATGCAGGTCATTGATCTCCTTGAAGCGACGCAGGTCCAGCAGCACTAGCGTCAGCGACTTACGCTCGCGCTGGGCCTGGGCGCCCAGCGTCGCCAACAGCTCCATGAAATAGGCGCGATTGGGCAGCTCGGTGATGGTATCCGTATAGGCCAACTGGTGAATGCGACGATGATCTCGACGCCGCTCCAGCTCGGCCGCCGCACCGGTCGAGAGTATTTGCAGTACCGATGTGGCGAAGGCATTGGTGGACAGCGGCTGTCGGTAGAACACCATCATGACCCCAATGGCATCGCCCTGGGCATTATCCAGCCGCCTCCCGATCCAGGCCTCGGCCCTCAGGGCATTACCCGGCAGCCAGTAGTCAGCGCCGTGCAGTTCGGTACTTTCCTGTTCGAGGACCACTCGTTCTGCGGGCGTGCCAGGCAAGGCAAAGTGCTCGCTCGCTTGGGCCTGGCCGTCCACGACCAGACTGACCAGACTGGCGGTGCGTACCGGCATGGCATCGGTTGCATCAGGCAAGCCTTCGCCAGGCAGAGGGGGCTCCAGCAGGGCAATCAAGCCTGCATCTGCCTCCAGCAGGCGCGTCAGGGTCGTGATCAGCTCAAGGAAGTAGTCATCCCCGATCCGCGAGGTCACCGTGGACGCCACCTCCACCACGGCTTGCTGTACCCGCTGTGACACTTGCTGATCGGTCACATCGGTGATGAAGCCTTCAAAGCAGAGCGGCTCGCCGCTCTGCGTATAAATGGCCTGGCCCTGCTCCCAGACCCAGCGTTCGCGGCCATCACGATGCCGCAGCCGATAGGTCACCCGAAAAGGGCAACGCTCTTCGATGGCTTTCTGCGAGGCAGCCACCAGACGCGGAAAGTCGTCTGGCTGCACCAGCTCAGCAAAGCTAATGACACGGCTCCCCACTAACTCATCCGGGTGATATCCCGTCAGGGCGGTGGCGCCATGACTCGCCAGCAGCATGGTCCAGTCGCGATCGTTTTGGCACCGATACGCCATGCCGGGCAGGTGATTGAGCAGGGTATCCAGACGCCGCTCGCTCTCTTTGGCTGCCAGCTCGCTTGCCTGCAAGGCGCTTTCGGTCTGGCGACGGCCCAGCTCGGCCCCCGCCTGAGCTGCCGCAATACGCAGGATTTCGTTCTCGAGCCCATCGAATGCCCGTGGCCGATTGCTCAATACCGCCATGATGCCTATGGCCGCGCCATCGGCAGCAAAGAGCGGCAAGCCCATGTAGCTCTCGGCGCCCAACTGTACCAGCAGCTCATCCTCTGGAAAAAGCGCCTGCACGTTGCAGGGGTAGAGACAGGGTTGGTGGCCCACGACGGTTTCGCAGGGTGTCCCCGTCAACGAGTAACGGATATTGCCTGCGAGCGCGCCGCTTGACCACACGGACAAGGTTTCCGCTATATTAGGCTCTCGGATCACAGCAATCAGGGCATGCTCCACTGCCAGCAGGCGCGCCAGCTGTTCCACCAGCGCGTCGAAGAAGGAGGGCCGATGGCTATGCCCAAGCCCCTCTGCCAGTTGGCGAAACATCTCTGCTGCTTCTTGTCTGGTGTGCATCACGGCACTCGCTTGTGTCATTTTTAAGCAGCTCGGCTTTGACTCTTTTTAACCTGAATTCAGGTAAAAAAACACAGTGACATTTACAGCATAAACCAGGGTCTTAGGGATAGAGGCGGTACCACCGCCATATCGGTGCGGCGTACACTATGGTAAACAATAGCTTTCCCTATACGATAAGTCGCCCACTCCGCTGTTCGGCGTACGAGGAGATCACATGACGGGCTCAGCCGCCATCAGCGAAACGTTTTACCGCCAGCTTGCCGATCAGATGCCCCCTGCCTTGGGAGGCGCGCTGCTACAGTGTCAGGGCCTTCCTTCACTGCCCATGGTCGCCATGCGTGTCCTGGAAGTTGCCAGCACGGCTGAGGCGACCCTGACGGACTATGCCACGACCATCGAACATGACCCTGCCCTGACGGCCAGAGTGCTGAGCGTGGCCAACAGCGCGCACTACCTGCGCGCCAGCCAGCCGCCCTTGACCTGTTTCGAAGCGACCCAACGGCTAGGCACCGATGCCACCCTGGCCACGGTGCTCAGTTTCAAGCTGTTTGAGCAGCACAGTGGTAGGCCCAGTCAGGGTCTTTATTGGCAGCGCGCCTTTACGGCGGCCGTTACGGCCAGCTACTTCGCCCAACAGCACTGCCCCGAACAGGCAGGACGGGTGTTCACAGCCGCGCTGTTGCAGGACATTGGCATGCTTGCCTTGCAGAAAGCCTTCCCGGCAGATGCGGAGCCTCTTTATGGTCATGAAGACGTGACACATCAACAGGTCATACAGGCCGAGCAATGCCTGTTTGGCTGCGATCACGCGCTGGTGGGTGCATGGCTACTGTTGAAGTGGGGCGTACACGAGACACTGGCGCGTAGCGTGTATGAAAGCCATGGTCCGCTGGATACCGACAACCTGGCGGATCTGTGCATCCGTTTGTCGGGTCTGGTCGCCGATGCCTGGCTATCCCCCGACCCCTCTCAGGCGTTGGCGCTGCTGATACGCCAGTCAAACCTGATGAAGCTACCTGAGCCGTTGGCCCTTGATACACTGCTCACCTACCTACAGCAAACGTTACCACCGCTGTCTCAATCGCTAGGCATTCCGCTGGCCCTGGCCGTGGATAGTTTCTCGTTGCTCGAGCAAGCTCAGCAGCGCTTGTTCGAGCACACGCTGATGCTCAGTACCCGTTTGGAAGCACAGCAAAAAAGCAGTGAAGCGCTACTCAACGATTACACTCAGCTCGAACAGCGCAGCCGCATCGATCCGCTGACTCAACTTGCCAACCGCGCCTGGCTGGAAGAACAACTGCGTGAGCGCTTCGCGCTATGCCGTGCCCAACAACGCACGCTCTCGGTCGTATTCATCGATCTGGATCACTTCAAGGCGCTGAATGACCGCTACGGCCACCAGGCCGGCGACCAGGTGCTTGCCCAGTTCGGCAGTACGCTGTCTGCCTTGACTCGGGCGGGTGACCTGGCGGGCCGCTATGGCGGTGAAGAGTTCCTGGTCCTCCTCCCCGACGAAACGGCCAGGACAGCCGAACACTTTGCCGAACGGATAGCTCAACGTTTGCAGGCGTCCCCCATGGTTCAGGTGGGCCATGAGTCTCTGTACATCTCTGTCTCGATCGGCATCGCGTGCCTCGACGATGGCGAGTTTGATAACGAACGAGAGATCATCAACGCCGCCGACCAGAGCATGTATGCCATCAAACGCGCTGGTCGGGGCGGTATTGCCGTCTACGGGCGTGATCTTCCCTCTCGTTAACGATTCATCGCCTGCGGCAGGTACAGCGCAATCTCAGGGAAGATATGCATCAAGGCAATGGATAGCATCATCAGTAGAAAGAACGGTAGCGTTGCCTTGGTGATGGTCAGGATATCCTTGCCGGTAAGACCCTGGATCACGAACAGGTTGAACCCGACGGGCGGCGTGATTTGCGACATCTCCACCACGATCACCAGATAGATGCCGAACCAGATCAGGTCGAAGCCTGCCGCGCTGATGACGGGCATGATGATCGCAGTCACCAGCAGAATCAGGGAAATGCCGTCCAGGAAACAGCCCATCAGTAGCAGCAGTACCGTCAACGCAATCAGCAGCATGGTGGGCGACAGCCCCATTTCCCCAATCGCGCGGGCCAGCTGCATGGGCACCTGAGTAAAGCCCATGGCCGAGGTCAGGAACGAGGCCCCGGCAATGATGAAGGCGATCATGCACGCCGTCCGCACCGCCGCAAACAGTGAGCTGGTGAAAATGGCTCGGTTGAAGTGGCCATTGAAGTATGCAATCACCATCGACAGCACGACCCCCACGGCGGCGGCTTCCGTCGGCGACGCCAAACCACCGTAAATGGACACGATAATGCCGCCGATCAGCAGCAGTATCGGCATGAGTGCCCAGGTATTGCGCAGCTTTTCCGCCAGGCTCATGCTCGATTCGTCGGCACCGGTCAGCTGCTCCCGGTTGCCCTTGAGCAGCGCCCAAAGCACCAGATAGGTCATGAACAGTGCCAGAATCATCAGGCCCGGCCCGATACCGGCCATGAACAGCCGTGAGATCGACTGCTCCGTCACTACGCCATACACGATCAGCACGATGGAAGGAGGAATGAGTAGGCCCAGGGTGGACGCACTGGCCAACGTACCAATGGCCATATTGCTGTCGTAGCCTCGGCGCTCAAGCTCCGGCAGGGTCATTTTACCCACCGTGGCGCAGGTGGCTGCCGACGAACCGCACACCGCCGCGAACATGCCGCTGCCGATGATATTGGTATGCAGCAGACGGCCCGGCAGGCGGTTCAACCAGGGCGACAGGCCACGAAACATGTTGTCGGCCAGCCCAGAACGAAACAGAATCTCGCCCATCCAGATGAACATGGGCAGCGCCGTCAAATCCCAGCCATAGCTGGCCCCCCAGAAATCGGAGGCCAGAATCGGCCCCGGTGAAAACGGGCTAAAAAACTCCAACGCGATCCACGCCGTTCCGATCAGCGCAAACGCGATCCACACCCCACTGCCCAGCAGCAGCACCAGGGTAAACATCGTCACCAAGCTAAGTAGTAGCACAGGAATTCTCCAGAGTAGCCGAGCTAGGGCATCTCGCTGTCATCGGTGGCCGTCGCTTCGCGGAAGCTGGACGGGTCGCGGGCGGCAATACGCAGCGCCGTGATCAGCGCTTCCAGCAGCGCCAGGCACAGTAATCCCACCCCCGTGGCTAACACGGTTTGCGGAATCCACAGCGGAATGGCCATGAACCCCGACGAGACATCGTTGTATTGCAGGCTTTCCCTGGCCAGTTCGATCAGCCCGTACCCCAGCAGCAGGCTGATGGCCAGCGCGACGATGAGACCGAAGACTTCAAACCAGACGCGAATGGCGGAAGGCAGTCGCGAAATCAGCAGGGTGACACGTATGTGTGCATGGTGAACGAAGGTGTAGGCCAGCCCCAGAAACGTGGCGCCGACCAGCAGGTAAGAGGCCATTTCCGAGACCCCGGTAATGCTGATGCCCAGCCGCCCCAGGCCCACCAGCACCAGCAGTGCATCCACCAGCCGGAAGGTGACCTGCAGGGCGATCAGGGCACAAATTGCCACCATGCACGCGGCGGCTCCCCAGGCACCCAGGCGGTAGAGTTTGTCGAATTTAAACGTCATGTTCGCAGTCTCGCACAGTGCGCAGAGAAGAAGGGGCGGTCACACCGCCCCACGTGGAACCAGATTATTCGCCGCGCTGGGCGTGATAGGTTTCCAGCGCTTGTTCGGCTTCATCATCGGCACGGGCCAACCAGTCGACAAACAGCGCATCGCCTGCTGCCTGCAACGCCGCAGCCACGGCCTCATTGGGTTCGGAAACGCTAATGCCGTTGGCTTCGAGCGCCGCCAGGCTGGCCTCGTTGTTATCGCGGCTCATCTGCCAGCCACGCTCTTCGGCACGAGCTGCCGCTTCCATCAGCGCCTCCTGGGTGGCCTCGTCCAGGCGATCAAAGCTGCGCTGGCTGATGAACACGATGTTCTTCGGTAGCCACAGGTTGGCATCGGTATAGTCCGACACATAGTCCCAGGCAGCCATGGAGTTACCGGTCGAGCTGGAGGTGATCATGGCATCCACGCGGCCGGTGCTGAACGCCGTGGGGATGTCCGACTCTTCGGTTTCGGTGGGGCTGCCGCCCAGGTTGTTGACGAAGCGCTGGGTGTTGATATTGGGCGCACGCACGCGCAGCCCTTCGAACTGTGCTGGGTCGGTCAGCGGTTTGGCGGTATAGATCCCTTGGGCGGGCCATGCCACGGCGTAGAGCGGAATCAATCCTTCGTAAGCGAACAGCTCCGTGATCATCGGTTTGGTCGCTTCCCACAGGGCGTAGGCATCGTCGTAACTACCGGCGACGCCTGGCAGAGTGTCGACCTCGAAAATCGGATCATCGTTGGAGAGTACCGACAGGAATACTTCACCGGCATCGATGGTACCGCGGCGCACTGACGGCTTGATCTCACCATGCGATACCAGCGAGCCGCCGCTGTGTACCGTGATGGTCAGCTCACCGCCGGTGGCCTCGGCCACGTCTTCGGCGAACTGCTTGGTGTTTTGAGTATGGAAACTGGCATCGCCATAGGGCGTGGCCATGGTCCACTGGGCGGCTTGCGCCGTGGCAGCGGCGGCAAGACTACAGGCAGTGGCCAGTAACAGCGGAGTCGCAAAACGTGTACGCATGGGAGTGATCCTCTTGTTCATTTTGATAGCGATGATGCAACGGGGTGGGAAGGAAGCACGCCAGGGGTCACCCAGCGGCCGATAGAAGCGGTATGACAAATCTCGCTCTGCTTGTCATGGGCATAGCCCCGTGCGCACTCCTGGGCCAGACAGCCCACGCTGCGGCAAAACCGGGAGTGGTTGGCCGTGCGCCAGATGACGTCGTAGTGCATGGCAGGCAGCGGCGCAGGCAGCGCCAGCCGATACAGCTCTCCCCGCCGCCACTCCTCCAGCACCGTGGCCACCGGCAGGGCACCGATGCCCAGCCCTTCCACGGTGAGTCGCACGATGGTCATCAGCGTGCTGACACTGTGAATACGCGGTTGACGAACGCCCTGGTCGCTCAAGTAACGCAGCAGCTCTTCATAAGGGCGCGCCAACTTGCCAAACGAGATGAATGGCAGGCTACTTGCCCAAGCATCGGGGTGCTCGCCCAACAGCCGTGCATGACGAGGCGACACGAACATGCCCATTTCATAGGGGCTGAGGGTGTCGTACTCGATTTGTTCGGTGGGCAGGTAGCCGTTCATGGCCAGCAGCACATCGAGCTCATTGGAGAGCAGCCGCTCGTTGAGTGCCGGGGAGTAATCCACGGTCAGCTCGATGATCAGCGCAGGGTAACGCGCCGTGAGCTGCTGCATGAACGTAGGGAACCAGCTGTGGGCAATGGTTTCGATGGTGCCCAGCCTCAGTGGCGCCGAAAACGTTTCGTCGTTGTCGAAGAGTTTGAGGGCTTCCTCGCGCTGGGCCAGCAAGCGCTCTGCATGGAGGTAGAACTCGCGGCCGCGCATGGTGGGCTGAATGGGGCGCGCCGAGCGCTCCAGCAGGATATCGCCCACGCTGTTTTCCAACCGCGAGATACGTTCGGACACCGACGGCTGAGTGATGTGCAAGCGCAAGGCCGCCTTGCGAAAGGACCCCAGCTTGACCGCCCAGACGAAGGCGTCCAGTTCCTTGAAATCGAGCATGATGCCTAACCAGCCATATCGAGACAGCCACAGAATGCCACGCCGCAGGGCAGGCACAGGGGGCTGTATGAAGCATGTATTTTCAACGCGTCCGGGCAATGCCGGATGCGCTGTCGCGGGGCTGGCGACGACCGCATGATGCACTCCTTGGAAATCACTCGTGGGCGGCCATTGTTATGCGTCGCGATGACGTGTTGCCGAACCCTGCCTGAGCGTTTCTCTTATGCTCTTTTTTGAGGTGCTTTATTTAGTTGATAATCGTATCGCGCCCTAGCGTCAACCATTTTTCCACTAAATAACAGCATGATAGGAAGGGCCGATATTAAGTATCGCTAAAAACGATTGGCACTTGATATCGCGTCTCCATATATTGATTTGCACAATCAAAAACATAATCCATCTGCTGGAGGTGCTATGGCCACTCCCCTTCTCAACTGCGACATGGGCGAAAGTTTCGGCAACTGGTCGATTGGCCTGGATGCGGAGGTCATGCCCTACGTCGACTGCGCCAACATTGCCTGCGGCTACCACGCCTCCGACCCCCATGTGATGCGCAAGACGGTGGCGCTGGCGGTCCAGCACGGCGTGAAGATCGGTGCGCACCCGGGCTATCCGGATCTCATGGGCTTTGGCCGCCGCTCCATGGCCTGCTCTCCTGCCGAAGTAGAAGACATGATGCTCTACCAGATCGGCGCGCTGGCGGGTATTTGCCAGGCAGAAGGCACCGCGCTGAGCTACGTCAAACCCCACGGGGCCATGTACAACGACATGGCCGCCAATCTGGCGCTGCTGGAAGGCGCCATGCGCGCCGTGAAAGCCTTCGATGCCCGCCTGCCGCTGATGGTGATGGCTACTGCCGACCCAGAACCGCACCGTCAGCTAGCGGAAAAAATGGGCGTCACGCTGTGGTTCGAAACCTTCGCTGACCGCGCGTATGAGGCCAATGGCCATCTAGCCTCTCGCCGCCTGGCGGGGGCCGTGCACCACGACCAGACCACCATCGTCGCCCAGGCAGTTGCCCTGGCCAAGGGAGAAGCCCTCACCGCCCGAGATGGCAGCGCCTTGCAGTTGCCCTGCGACACACTCTGCGTGCATGGCGACAACCCCGAATCCGTGGCTGCCGTGCGCGCCATTCGCGAGGCCTTTACGGCGCTGGAGTCCGCGTGAAACTCCGCCTGGAAACCGCCGCCATGGACGCCTTGACGGTGCGCCTGTTCGACGCCATCGATGAACGCAATATGGCCTGGATCATGGCCGCCGACGAGGCGCTACGCCGCGCCTTTGATGATGCGCTGATCGACCTGATTCCCTCGTACACCACCCTGCTGGTGCACTACGATTGCCAGAAGCTCACCTTTAGCCAGGCCACGACGCTGGTGCGCAGCGCGCTGCACGATCTCACCCCTGCCGACACCCAGCAGGGGCAGCTGCACGAGATTCCCGTGTGGTACGACGAAAGCGTTGGCCCCGAATTGCCCATGGTAGCAACGCGCGCCGGGCTCAGCGTCGATGCCTTGATCGAGCGCCACTGCAGCCACGATTACTGCGTGTTTGCGCTGGGCTTTGCGCCTGGCTACGGCTTCATGGGCCTGGTAGATGAGGCCATTGCCACGCCACGATTGAAAACGCCCCGCCGCCGCGTCGCGGCGGGCAGCGTCGGCATTGCCGACCGACAAACGGCCATCTACCCGCTGCTTTCCCCGGGCGGCTGGAACATTCTGGGTAGAACCGCCGTGCCGCTGTTCGAACACGCCAAGCGCGGCGAACCGCTGCTGCGCCCCGGCGATAAAGTGCGCTTCAAGGCGATCTCTAAAGCCGAGTTCGAAGCAGCCGGCGGCGACACCACCCCGCTGGAGGAGCGCCCATGAGCCAGCCCATGTTGACCGTCAAGCAAGCCGGGCCGCTGGCGCTGATTCAGGATGCAGGCCGCTTCGGCGTTGGCCACCTGGGCATTACCCAAGGCGGTGCCGCCGACTGGATCGCCTTCCGCTGGGCCAACTGGCTGTTGGGCAACCCCCTGCATAGCGCCGCCCTGGAAATCGTCATGGGCGGCAACCTGACCTTGGTGGCCAACCGCGACGTACGCCTCGCCCTGACCGGGGCCGACTTGGCCACCACACTGGACGGCCAGCCCCTTGCCCCCAACGCCAGCTTCCTGATGCAGGCGGGCCAGACGCTGATTTTTCGTCAGCCAAAGCAAGGTCTGCGCGCATATCTCGCCTTTCCCGGCGGGCTCGATGCACCCGCCGTGCTGGGCAGCCGAGCATGCACCGCCCGAGAGCAGATCGGCGGGCTGCATGAAGATGGCCAGCCGCTCAAAGCGGGCGATACGCTGACCTGGAAAGGCATTTCGGCGTCGGTGCGCACGCTACCCGCCCACGCGGAGCTGCCAACGGCTGCGATTTCCAACACGCCGCAAACACTACGACTCGATATGGTTCTGGGCTCCCAGGCCGCCCACTTTGCCGGGCGCAGCCTGTTCGATGCCTTCAACCAGCCCTGGACGGTCGACCAGCGCGCCGACCGCATGGGCATTCGGCTCACCGGCAAAGCGCTGAACAGCCGCCTGGGCGGCATCGTTTCTGAAGGGATTCCTTTAGGGGCCGTGCAGATCCCCCCCGATGGCCAGCCGATCATTCTGATGAACGACCGCCAAACCATTGGGGGCTACCCGCGTTTAGGTGCTTTGACGCCCATGGCCTGCGCCCGGCTGGCGCAGTGCCTGCCGGGTACAGAAGTGCGTTTGCAGCCTATCAGCGCAACCCAGGCGCAGGCGGCGTATCGCCGCCTGCTGGATGCCTGGTCGTGAGGGCGTTGAAAACCGCACTCACGCGCCGATAATGCCGCCATCTTCGCGGGTAATGACCAGCGTGGCGGAACGCGGGATGGCGCTGCCGCCCTGCGGCCAATGGCTGGTGAAGCGGCCTTCGGCAAAGGCTTCTTCGGTGGTGGTGGCGCCGGGGTGCTGGACGTTGACGAACATGGTGCGCTGGTCTGGAGTGGTCACCACGCCGGTGATTTCCTGGCCCACAGGCCCGGTCAGGAAGCGCTTGATCTCGCCGGTTTCCGGGTTGGCGACCAGCATCTGGTTGTTACCGAAGACTTCGTAGATACCGGTGTTCATTTCGGATTCGCTGATGTCGGTCTGTATCCATACTCGGCGGTCGGCATCGATCCACAGGCCGTCGGGGCTGGCAAAGATGTTGTCTTCTACCAGCGCATTGCCCGCTAGGTCGCGGCTATCGTCCTGGTCGCCTGCCAGCACGAACAGGTCCCAGGCAAAGCGCTCGCCTGCGTGAGTGCCCTCTTCCTGCCAGCGGATGATATGGCCAAAGCTGTTGTTGGCGCGCGGGTTGGCGGGGTGCTCGTCGCCCTCTGCGCGGCGCGTATTGTTGGTCAGCGTGAAGTAGACGTCGCCGGTTTGCGGGTCGACGGCGCCCCACTCCGGGCGATCCATCTTGGTGGCGCCCACATGGTCGGCGGCACTGCGCGTATTGACCAGGATATCCGCCAGGTCCGCAAAGCCATTCTCGGGCGTCAGGCCGTTCTGGCCGGGGGCCAGCGCCAACCACTCGCCGCTGCCATCATCGTTGAACTTGGCCACATAAAGCGTGCCTTCATCCAACAGGCTGCCGTCCGCCGTCGCGGCGTCGAAGGGGCGCCGTGAAACGAACTTGTAGATGTACTCGAAACGGGAGTCGTCCCCAGAGTACGCTACCACGGGCTGCCCTTCCACCGCAGGGGCAAAGATGACGCCTTCATGGGCAAAGCGCCCCAGGTGGGTACGCTTGACCGGCACGGAATCGGGGTTCATCGGGTCGATTTCGACCATCCAGCCAAACGCATGGGGTTCGTTACGGAAGTCGTCTGCCGGGCTGGCTCCCCGGCTACTGGCATCGAAGCGGCTGAACTGATCGCTCTGCTGATCGGCGCGGTGCCATTGATAACGACCGGTGTCGCGGGTTTCGATCCCGTAGCGCGACTGGCGACGATCGATGTCGGTATCCGTGTTGGCAAAATAGCCCGCCCAGTTCTCTTCGGCTGCCAGGTAGGTGTTCCAGGGCGTGACCCCGTGGGCACAGTTGTTCAAGGTGCCACGCGTCATCAGACCTTCCGGGCTGTACTGGGTAACGAGGTGTTCCGTGCCCGCCACCGGGCCCGAGAGCTGCATGGGCGTTTGGGCGGTAATGCGGCGATTCAGGGCATCCTGCACCACTTCCCACTCGCCTTGCTCATTGGCACGAACGCGCACGACACTCACACCATGGGCATTCATCTCTTTGATCACCTGATCGGCATCGCGGCTGCCATCTTCATGCTGAGGAAAGGCATCCCGGTCCAGCGCCAAGCCACTGGCCCCCGCGTGCAAAAAGCGTGGTTCCACGTATTCATGGTTGAGCACCAGCAGACCGTCGGTGGAGCTGCCGTTCAGCGCAAAGAAGTGCATGCCGTCGTGATGGCTGCCCACCTGATGCGCCTGCTCTTCCCCGGAAGCCGCCAGGCTGAACACGGGCATGTCACCCGTGATGGGCGTCCCCCAAGGGATGAAGCTCTGCACGCGATAGCCCTCAGGCACCACGACGTTATCGGCAGCGCTGATACCTACCGGGTTGAATCCCATGGTGGGTGAGCCCGCGCCCGCATTGGCGGCCAGCGCTTGCGTCAACGGCAGCCTGGTCGCCATCAGGCCCGCGATCACCGTTGCCAGCCCCCCTTTGAGGACGCCTCGGCGGCTCAAGCGCCGCTCCAGAATGTCGCCAAAATAGGCATTGCTGGAACGGTTGCTGAGCGGCTCATCCCCCTGAGCCATTACGCTATCGACACTGCCTGCCACGGTTTTCTTCGTCATGATGCATCTCCCTGATGAGCGGCCCACTGCTGGCTTACCCATTTGCTTGCTTATATGAGAAACAGCCAATATGGCTTGCTCAGCAGCATCGGCGCGCAACATGTCATGCTCGTGACAGTTGGATGAAGGTTTGACGAAGCCTGAATAGCACCTGAACAGGGAGCAGGTGTCATTGGTCTATATCCTTTTCCAGTCTCTTGAGCTGTCGACCCAGTCCTTCCATGATGGAGGCACTCACGGTGTCAGGAAAATCATCCGGCAGCAGCGCCGCTACCCGGCTCATGGCTGCGTCAGCCTGTGCGAGTATGCTCTGTATGATTTCCAGCGTCCGCCGCCGAGAAAACCCCACCTGCTGGGCCGTACTGAGAAAGTGGCGTGGCAAGAAACGCGACCAGTGATAGTGGCGGTTCTTTCCTTTCAGCGACATCGCCATCCTGGCCTTTGCTTCGGGCAGGCTTCCTTTTGCCATGAGGGGATAGGCGGAAATAACGTCATAGAGCGGCGTCATTCGGTAAGCAGTTTGTGGCTCGATGAACACACTGAAATTCTTGGCATGCCCATCGATGGCGGCCAACAGCCAGAACATGATCTGAGCCTTGAAGAAGTTCTCCCGGTCGCTCGTGGCTTGCTGGGAGCCCATCAGCAATTCCATGCCTGCCCGGATACCTGGCCCACCGTCGTTCTCATACTTCAGTGCCGGTGCAATGCCCAGTGCCTGGCAAAAGTCTTCCTGCGGGAGACGCATCAACCAGCTGCCGTCGCTCGACCAGCGTCGGTCGAATCGCGCTACCACCAGCACGGTATGCTGTTCGAAGCGCGCCAGCTCGGCGTTAGCAACCGGCACTCCAAAGGCCTCGAGAATCTTCAGGCATAGCCATTCGTTCTCGTTGCTATCGCGAAGGTCGATATTGCTGTGACTGAGAAACCCAATGGGCAGCTTGAAGATGTGGCTGGTGGGCGTGGCAAATGATGGCCGATGCCAGCGTTCCTGGTGCCAAAGCAGAGCCATTTTTTCCTGCGCCCCGGCGAGCGAGATTCTGAAGTCTCCATCACGATGCATGCCAAGCGGCAACTCTTGGTAGCCGCTGAGCAATGTCGCGATATCCGTCTCATCCAGCGGCTCTGCTGTGATCCGTCGAACATTGGGTATGGTGTCTGTCTCGGGATACAGCTGAATAGCGCCGATACAATCACGACCTACGGCGGCGAGAAGGTCAAAGGGGTGTCCGGTCGCCAGCTGAAATTTTGCCTGCATTCTGGCGCGAATCGCCTCGGAGTCGGGCAGCAGGTTATCGAAGAAGTTGTAAACCACCGCGCCACGATAGCTTGCCGAAGATAACGGCATGGATAATGAAATAGCGCGTGCGCCGGGGCGGTCTAGCCATTCAGGCAGATAGCGGAAAGCCATGGCGCCGGAACGGCCGAGGCTGAGTCGGCCTACCTCGATACCGTTGAGTGCTACCGTCAGGTTAGCCACTGGTTACCACTCCTCATCCCACACCTGTTCACTTTGCTTACTCTCTCTCTTTGCCACATGTAATTCTAGCCCGAGGGCAGCCATCAGTTTGAAGAGCGTTTCAACGCGGCTTTTTTCCGGGTGATTCTCGAAAGCGGAGACGGTGGCTTGTTTGATGCCGACCTGTTCGGCGGCATCTTTCTGGCTCATGCCATTATGGGAGCGGGCTTCTTTCAAGGCCTTGGCCAGCATATCGGGTGAGGTAATTTTCATGGCTATGTCTCAGAACGATTCCTCAGGACGGCCCCTTGGATCTATCCCTTTTAGCGGATAAGGCGCATCTTATCCTCTGTAAAGGATTTTTCGCAATTATCCGCTGTAGAGGATTTCTTGATATGCCTGTTGGCCGTAGCATGTTCAGAGCACCTCAGAAAGGACTTTGGCACGTAAAGACTCGAGGGCTGCAGATACAAAAACCCCGCATCTTGAGATGCGGGGTTTTTGCTGGCACTAATAGTGATTACGCGACGTCAAAGCGATCCGCATTCATCACCTTCGTCCAGGCGGACACGAAATCCTTGACGAATTTCTCGGCGTTATCGTCCTGGGCATACACTTCGGCGTAGGAGCGCAGCAGCGAGTTGGAGCCAAACACCAGATCCACCCGCGAGGCGGTCCATTTCACGGCACCGGTCTTGCGGTCGCGAATTTCGTAGGCGTTGCTGCCCACCGGCTTCCAGGTGTTGGCCATGTCGGTCAGGTTGACGAAGAAGTCGTTGGTCAACTGGCCTTCACGGTCCGTGAAGACGCCGTGCTTGGTGCCACCGTAGTTGGTGCCCAGCACACGCATGCCACCCAGCAGCACGGTCATTTCCGGGCCTGTCAGGCCCATCAGCTGCGCACGGTCGAGCAGCATCTCTTCCGGCTTCACGATGTACTCTTTCTTCTGCCAGTTGCGGAAGCCATCGGCCAGCGGCTCCAGCGGTGCGAAAGAGTCCGCATCGGTCAACTCATCCGTTGCGTCGCCACGGCCTTTCAGGAAGGGCACACGGATATCGTAGCCCGCTACCTTGGCAGCTTGCTCGATACCGACGCTACCCGCCAGCACGATGATATCCGCCACGCTGGCACCGGTGTCGGCTGAAATCTGCTCGTAAACGCTGAGCACTTTGGCCAAACGCTCGGGCTCGTTACCCTGCCAATCCTTTTGCGGTGCCAGACGAATACGCGCGCCGTTGGCGCCACCGCGCATGTCGGAACCACGGTAAGTACGGGCACTGTCCCAGGCCGTCGCGACCATATCGCCGATGGACAAACCGCTGGCCGCAATCTTCTGCTTGACGACTTCTTCACAGTAGTCGGTGCTGCCTGCGGGCACCGGATCCTGCCAGATCAGGTCTTCCGCCGGTACTTCCGGGCCGATGTAGCGCGCTTTCGGGCCCAGGTCGCGGTGGGTCAGCTTGAACCAGGCCTTCGCGAAGGTCTGCTTGAAGTACTCCGGGTCCGCCATGAATTTTTCACAGATGGCGCGATACGTCGGATCCACCTTCATCGCCATGTCCGCATCGGTCATGATCGGGTTATGGCGAATGGAGGGGTCGGTGGCATCGACCGGCTTGTCTTCTTCTTTGATATCGATCGGCTCCCACTGGTGGGCACCGGCGGGGCTCTTTCTCAGCTCCCACTCGTAGCCGAACAGCAGGTCGAAGTAACCCATGTCGAATTTAGTCGGGTTGGTCGTCCACGCCCCTTCGATGCCCGACGTGACCGCCTTGCTGGCTTTACCGTCCATATGCGGGTTGTTCCAGCCAAAGCCCTGGTTTTCGACATCGGACGCTTCTGGCTCGGCACCCAGGGCACCGGCATCGCCGTTACCATGACATTTACCGACGGTGTGACCACCCGCCGTCAGCGCGGCCGTTTCTTCGTCGTTCATCGCCATGCGAGCAAAGGTTTCGCGCACTTGCTGAGCGGTTTTCAGCGGGTCGGGCTGGCCATTCACGCCTTCCGGGTTCACATAGATAAGCCCCATCTGAACGGCCGCCAGCGGGTTTTCCATGGTCTCGGGCTTTTCGACATCGCCGTAGCGCTCGTCGGAGGGCGCCAGCCACTCTTTCTCGTTGCCCCAATAGATATCTTTTTCCGGCTCCCAGATGTCCGCACGGCCAAACGAGAAGCCGTAGGAGGGCAGACCCATGGACTCATAGGCCACGGTACCTGCCAGGATCATCAGGTCGGCCCAGCTGATCTTGTTGCCGTACTTTTTCTTGATCGGCCACAGCAGACGACGCGCCTTGTCCAGGCTGACGTTGTCCGGCCAGGAGTTGAGCGGCGCAAAGCGCTGGCTGCCAGTGCCACCGCCCCCACGGCCATCGGCGATGCGGTAGGTGCCTGCGGAGTGCCACGCCATACGAATCATCAAGCCACCGTAGTGTCCCCAATCAGCGGGCCACCACTCCTGGCTATCGGTCATCAGCGCATGAACGTCTTTTTTCAGTGCGTCGAAGTCGAGCTTGCGCACTTCTTCACGGTAGTTGAAGTCTGCGCCCATCGGGTCCGATTTACGGTCTTGCTGATGCAAGATATCCAGATTCAGACCTTCCGGCCACCAATCCTTATTGGCAGTACCAGTCGATGTGTTGCCGCCATGCATGACAGGACATTTACCGCTCATAGCTCTCTCCCTTATTGCTCTATGCCTTGGAATGACCAAGGGAACAAGTGCCGTGCATCCACGCTAAAGACGATGATTGCTGGCGCCTCGGATGCATTATTGATGTGTCACAGTTTTATAGCACCTTGCCGATAGCCACAATTTGCATTTTCTGACCAATTCAATAGCTCTCGACTATTGAATATTTTGGCCTTTACGTCGATACCCCTTATACGAGCGTTGACGAGGATGACCGATACCCACGTTCAGGGTTCGTGCCCGTCCCCCTATTAACGCTATACTTTCATGACGTAAAATCAAACAACGATATGATGAATCTGGTCAGGTGGTACTCGGCCTTTCGACTATCAGAGTAGCACTGCATGCTGACGACAAAACGTCTCTCCACCGGCTTTACCTTGCTGGAATTGCTGGTCGCGCTTGCCCTGTTTGCCACGCTGGCCACCATCGCGGTTCCCAGCTTCGCCAGAATCATCCAGGAGAATCGGGTCATCACGACGACCAATGATTACAAGATAGCGCTGAGCTTTGCGCGCAGCGAGGCCGTACGACGTAATCAGACAGTTCGCCTGCAGCCTGCCGCCGGAGGGTGGAGCACGGGTTGGGAAGTGATCGCCAACGGTGAAAGCCTGCGCCGCTGGGAGCCCTCTGCGGCGGACCTGACGATCGAAGATGCGCCAGCGAATTTCAGCTTCAACAGCCTGGGGCGGTTGGTGGGTGCCGACTTTACCTCTCAGAATGTCTCGCTAACGCTGGGTGATATCGGCCGCTGCGTGCGTGTGGAGCCTAGCGGAATCTCCCGGGTGCTGACCCAGCGGCAAGCCTGTGACTAACTCAACGTCGAGTATGACCTGATGCCCAAGGCCCAAAGCGGTATTTCACTGCTGGAATCGTTGATTGCCCTACTGGTGCTGTCGATCGGCCTGCTGGGCGTGCTGGGGCTACAAACCCAATCCCTGGTGCACAACCGCGCCGCTTATTTCGAAACCCAGGCCACCAACATGGCACAAGACATGCTGGACAGAGTGCGTGCCAATCGCGAACAAGCCGCCTCCTACACACTGGGATTAGGCAGCGCCCCCGGAGGGAGCGGCCTTCCCGGCCGTGACCAGACACAGTGGGTAGAGGACCTGGCCGCAGCACTGCCCGGTGGCGAAGGCGGCATCGAGGTGGCCAATCGGCGCGTCAGTGTCACGGTGCGCTGGGACGATACCTCCGCCCCCGACGACGTTCGGCAAATCCAACTGGTATCGGAGCTCTAGCGTGAGCCATGTCACTCCCCCTCAAACCCAGGCGGGTTTTACGCTGGTCGAGCTGCTGGTGGCCATGGTCATTGGCCTTCTGGTCATGGCGGGGGCGACGCAGCTGTTCATTTCGTCGCAGCAGAGCTTTCGCTTCCAGACGGCCCTGGCCGATATGCAGGACACAGGCCGATTTGCCCTGGATACGCTGTCACGCGAATTGCGCCAAACCGACTACAGCGGCGGCTGCGCCTTGCCGCAAACCACCGTGCACGTACGCAACATTGCCGATGCCAGCAGCGCGCCCCTGCCGCTACAGGCATGGCGGGATATCTCCAACGCCGATTTTGCCGACAGCTTGAATAGCCCGCTGGCCAATCAGGACGTGCTGGCGTTTCGAGGCGGCCTGATTGCACGCACTGGCTTTGCCGATGACTCCTTGGAGATCGCCAGCGTCGACAGCAATCAACAGATCACCTTGAACGCGCAAACAGGTGCCGTGTTCAATCAACGGCTGGTGCTGCTGCAGGGCCTGTTGAACTGCGATATTTTCTATAACACCTCCAATAATGCTAATGATACTAGCGTACTGCGAAAAGCCAGCACCTCGGGTTGGCAGAGTAACGTAGCGGCCAATACCAGCCTTTGGGGTGCTGCCAGCGGGCTCGGCTATCAGTCAGGGCAAGACGTATCGCTGAGCGCGCTGGGCAGTGCCATCTACTACCTGGGCCTTGACCCGGACAACAATGACACTCCAGCACTGATGCGGCTGGATATCAGTCAAGCCACGCCACGCAATGAAATCGTGGCCAGCCATGTGGTGGCCATGCGGACAGCGTTTCTGGTGGACGATGACTATCTCGCAGCGGATGACATCGACGATGCCCTATGGCCCGCCGTACGGGCGGTACGCATTACCCTGATCGTGCAAAGCGACCGGCCCAACCTGCGCAATGCCGACACCACCCTGGCCGTAGGCAACTTCCGAGGCGCCAACGCCTTTATCGGCGGTGAAGGACGACTGTATCAGGCGTTCACCACCACCATCGCCTTGAGGAACCGCTGACATGTCGACGCGAGGCCACCCACAGCAAGGCATGGCGCTGGTGCTCAGCCTGATTTTCCTGGCCATCGTGACGATACTGAGCCTTTCGTCCATGCAAGGGGCCATGACACAGGACCGCATGGCCTCCAGCCAACGCGACCACAGCATTGCCTTTCAGGCAGCCGAGGCTGCCTTGCGAGAAGCCGAGACACGCTTGCAAAACGGCAACGATCCTTCGGCAGCATGGACGACCCATGCAATGAACATGGCTGAGCTCAACCGCAACCCACGCTACCGCGTACGCATGCTCGCACCCATCGGCTCACGCTCCAGCAATGAGAGTGGTGAAATCATCGAAATTCTATACCGCGTCGAGGCACAGGGGTTTGGTCGTGGTGAAGACACGAGTGTCTGGCTGGAATCCTTGTTCGTTCGTCAGCAGCAGGTGGAGGTGGCAGTTCCATGACCCAAAGATCCTTTGCTGTATTCATGCTCACCACGGCGCTTACCTTCGGCGCACTGGGGCAGCCTGCCTTTGGTGCGGGTACCTTTCCTCCGCCCACCGACCCAACGCCGACGCCCCCCACCGAGCCCGAACCAACGCCTGAGCCTGAACCTGAACCTGAGCCAACCCCACCACCGGAACCAGAGCCTCCCATTGGTGGCGGTGGCGACGACCCTATCGATGAAAATTTCGATATTCCCAATGACCGGGTCGGTGTTTCTCCGGCACCTTTGAACGTGGTGAGCCGCGTTCCCCCCAACGTTCTGCTGATCCTGGACAACTCGGAAAGTGGCCAGGAGGGCTTGGATGGCCGGGTCGCCGTGGGCAACCAGCCTGGCGATCGTGAAAACCTGGCGGCCTGCCAACCCAATACGTTCAATGCTTCCGCGTGCCCCGCTGGCGCACGCTCGCCGCTGAGCAAGTCGAGCATCATGAAGCGCGTAGGCCGCGACCTGATCGAGCGTTACCGTGGCGACTTGAACCTGGGGCTGATGGCCTACCAGCAAAACCCCGCCTCGCGTACGCGCGACGCAGCCTTTAGTGGCAGCACCGTCGTATGGCGACTCACCGAGCGCGGCCTGGCGGCACGTTACTCCAGCAATGCCAACCCCAGCTGGTACGACCCGAACTTTGACGGGGCATGGAATGCCACGACCAAGCGCTATCGGGCCAGACTGCCTGGCACCAATATCTATGCGTTCTTCAACGTGGGCGTGCCTGGCTACATGTTCGAGGAAAATTTCTCGACCGGCCTACCGCGCAATGATGTGACCGAGTATTGGCGGCGTATCTCCAACCCGACGGCCACGTCCGATCAATTGTCCGAGCGCTACCGAGGCTTGACCACGGGCGGTTCGAACTCGCCCTCCATTGGTGACGGCGTTTCCTACAGCAACCCGGTGAACTCGAATTTCACCCTGCCGCTGGTCGACAGCCTGCGTCAGCGGGGCATCCCCAACTGGGGGGCACACACGGCCTCCATGCAGCTCAACCAGTGGGAGTGGCGGACGACCTCGTCCCCAGGGCTAGGCTACCTGCACGTGCCCATTGGTGGGCTCAATAACGACGGGACGGTAAACGCAGCCCATTGGGAGGCGATCGAGACCAAGCTGGGCACCCAGCGCCACGAGTGGAACGGTAGCGGCAACCCCATGACCGACCCCAGTTGGCCGCTGTTGGCAACGGGCTTGACCCCTATCGAAGGCACCATGTACACCGCGCGTGATTACTTCTTGAACAACAGTGGCAGCGGCAGTGCGTTTGGCACCAACCAGGGGCGCCGTGCAGGCATCTCGATTCCCAACCTCAATAATCCCGACGCCCAGCAGTGCTTGATCAATGCCAATATCTGGCTGACCGATGGCTTACCTTCAGTGGACCGCTTTGGCAACTCGCTGGGTAATAACGTCAGTGGCGCATTAGCCAGCGCCGAGGCAGCCATCAAACGGCTTTATGACGATACCGGGGCTCGGCTCACAAACCCTGTGCGCACCTACGTGGTCGGCTTCAACCTGCCGCCGGACATCGCCAACCTCCCCAATGTCTCGGACGACCCGCTGGGCGACCTGGCCCGCGCCGGAGGCACCGAGCGTGCCTACTTTGCCAACGACGAAGCCTCGTTGAATCAGGTGATGCAGCAGGTGCTGGGCAGCATCATCGCCGCGTCTCAATCCAACACCTCGGCGGCAGTCAACAGCGACGAATTCGGCGTGGAAGACGGCAATCTGCTCTATACGGCGGGGTTTAGAAGCGAGGACTGGTCGGGCCGTCTGGCGGCTTTTGCCGTTCAAGCAGATGGCAGCAGGAGCAGCCGCTGGAATGCCGAAACGCAGCTTGCCCAGCAGGCAGGCAACCGCCGCTTGCTGACGACTCGGCGGCTGGAAAACGGCAGCCGCGCAGGCGCCCTGCTCAGCGCAGAGACCAGTGGCCTGACCAGCGCCGAGGTGCGCTGGCTGCAGGGCGAAAACGTGCAGGGGTTACGCACCCGGCAGTCGTTGCTGGGCGATATCATCAACGCCAATCCGGTGCTTCTGCAAGGGGCAGGCAGCCGCCCGCCGCTGCTGATGGTGGCCGCCAACGACGGCATGCTGCATGGTTTTCATGCCAACACGGGACAGGAGCTATTCGCGTATCTGCCGTCAGAGTTGACACAAGGGGAAGCGCCGCCCATCCGCTCCCTGACGCGTACCGACTATAACCACCGCTACTTCGTCGACGGCACCCCAGCCGTTCGCGACGTCAACATTTCCGGTGGGCCTTCAGCCGTTGCCGTCGGCACCATGGGTGCGGGTGGCCGTACGGTGTTTGCACTGGATGTAAGCAACCCCGCCAACATGGGAGCCAACAGCGTGCTCTGGGAGTTCCGCCATCCGGAACTGGGTACGGGGGTCAGCCAACCCACCATTACCCAGCTCACCGACGGTACCTGGGCGGCCATCTTCGGCAATGGCTACAACAGCGTTGGCTATCAGGCCTCGCTGTTTGTGGTCAACCTCACGACCGGTCGCCTCATTGCGCACCTCAAAACCAACACCGGTAGCGAAGCGGCCCCCAACGGTTTGGCAACGCCCACCGTCACGGCCTGGCCCAGCTACAACGGTGCGCGCTTTGCTTACGCTGGCGACCTGGCAGGCAATATGTGGCGCTTCCCGCTCACGGCAGGCAGCAGCATCAATCGGCTTTACCAGGACAGCGCCAGCCAGCCCATTACCTCTGCCCCAGCGGTGACGCTGAGCAGCGGCTCCCCCGATACGCTGATGGTCATGTTCGGCACCGGCAGCTATTTCCGCTCGGGCGACATTGGCAACAATGCCACGCAGCAGTTTCTGGGCATTCAGGACCGTGTCGGCCGCACGACGACCTATGGCACATCGGACCTGTTGACCCAGCGCATTAGCGGCAATGCGTCGCGAGATGGTTTCAACCTGCGGGCGAGCACCAACCTTGCGCCTTCCAGTAACCAGCGCGGCTGGCGCATCGAACTGCCTCCCGGAGAGCGCGTGATTGCTGCACCCTCGATTTCGAGCAGCCTGCCGCGCCGTGTTCGCTTCTCGACGCTGCTCCCTGATGAATCCGACCCCTGCGGCGGCGGCCGGGAAGGCTTCTTCATGTCCTTGCTGGCCGATACCGGCGGCAGTGGTGGCATGACCACCTTCGACTTCAACGGCGATGGCCAGCCAGACAGCGACGCCACCATCAACGGCGATGCCATCACAGGCCTTCAGGCAGGTACCGGCGAGCGGCTGGTCGGAGTCAACGATGGCCAGGTAGAGCGCCTGTTCGTGGGTAACCCCGACGATCCCAGCGCGTCTCCCAATGGCGATGGTTCCATCACCATCGGCTTCAACGCCGACCACCTGGGCCGTCGCGCCTGGCGGCAGCTCACCGACGAAGAGACCGACGGCTGACCAACCAGCCAACAAATCGGGGAGCCCATGGGCTCCCCGAGTTCATCTTCCAGCGTCACTCATCCTTCGACCAGCGGTAGCAGGGCATTCACGCTATCCCGTGCATCGCCGTAGAACATTCGCGTGTTCTCCTTGAAGAACAGAGGGTTCTCGATGCCCGAGTAGCCGGTGCCCTGGCCACGCTTGCTGACGAACACCTGCTTGGCTTCCCACACCTTGAGTATCGGCATGCCCGCGATGGGGCTATTGGGGTCCTCTTCGGCGGCGGGGTTCACGATGTCGTTGGAGCCGATGACGATGACCACGTCGGTGGTGGCGAAGTCGTCGTTGATTTCGTCCATTTCCAGCACGATATCGTAGGGCACCTTGGCTTCCGCCAGCAGCACGTTCATGTGCCCCGGCAAACGCCCAGCCACCGGATGAATCGCAAAGCGCACGGTTTTACCCGCAGCGCGCAGCTTGCGTACCAGGTCGCTGACCGCCGCCTGCGCCTGCGCCACGGCCATACCGTACCCGGGCACGATGATGACACTGTCGGCGTCGTTCAAGGCCGAGGCAACGCCGCTGGCATCGATGGCCACCTGCTCGCCTTCGATCTCGGCGGCAGGCCCCTGAGTGCCCCCAAAGCCCCCCAGAATCACGCTGATGAAGTTGCGGTTCATCGCCTTGCACATGATGTAGGAAAGAATGGCCCCGGAGGAGCCCACCAGGGCCCCGGTCACGATCAACAGGTCATTGGAGAGAGTGAAGCCCACTGCCGCCGCCGCCCAGCCGGAGTAGCTGTTGAGCATCGACACCACCACGGGCATGTCCGCCCCGCCGATGCCCATGATCAGGTGGTAGCCAATGAAGAACGCCAGTGCCGCCAGCAGGAGCAGTGTCCAGAAGCCCGCGCCATTGAGGTACAGGATCGCCAGCAAGAGCGACAGCGCCGCCGCTCCGGCATTGAGCCTATGTCCACCGGGCAGTTGGCGAGGTTTGCCATCCACCTTGCCAGCCAGTTTGCCAAAGGCCACCACGGAGCCGGTAAAGGTCACCGCGCCGATGAAGATGGCGAACACGACCTCGATCTGCAGAAAGGTCAGCTCGTCCGGTGCCTTGGTGGCCACCAGCGCAGCAAACGCAGAAAACTCCTGCATCACGCCATCGGCAGCCCGCGCGGCCATCACTCGGCGACGCTCCAGGTCGGCACTCCAGGCCACGAACACCGCCGCCAACCCGACAAAGCTGTGCAGCGCCGCGACCAGTTGAGGCATTTCGGTCATCTCGACCTTGCCCGCCACGTAAACCCCTATCCCGGCGCCGATCACCATCATCGGGATCAGCCACCCATAGCCGCCAATACCGGGGCCGAAGGCGGTGAACAGCACCGCCACCGCCATCCCGACGATGCCGTACCATACGGCACGTTTGGCCTTTTCCTGGTTGCTCAGCCCACCCAACGAAAGAATGAACAGCACGCTAGCCGCAATGGCCGCGGCAGATACGAACCCTTGTCCTAGCATATCGTTTCTCCGCCGCTCAGGATTTCTGGAACATGGCCAGCATCCGGCGTGTCACCTGGAAGCCACCCACGATATTGATAGACGCGATCAGTACCGAAATCGCCGCCAGTACGCTCACCACACCGCTCCCCGACCCCATCTGCAGGATGGCCCCCAGGATGATGATCCCGGAAATGGCATTGGTCACCGCCATGAGAGGCGTATGCAGCGAGTGGCTCACGTTCCAGATCACCTGGAAGCCAATGAAGCAGGCCAGCACGAAGACGATAAAATGCTGCATGAACGACGCTGGCGCGACTTGCCCCAGCAGCAGCATCACGGCACCGCCTGCCGCCAACAGGCCGACCTGGCGCTTGGTCTGTGCTTTGAAAGCCGCCTGTTCGGTGGCCTTCTTCTCTTCCGGCGAGGGCTGCTTCTCTTTCTTCTTAGGCTTGGCCGCGCCAATGGCTTTGACCTTGGGCGGAGGTGGAGGAAAGGTGATTTCCCCCTGGTGGGTCACCGTGGCCCCACGAATCACATCGTCATCCATATTGTGGTGGAGCACGCCATCCTTCTCCGGCGTCAAGTCACTGAGCATATGGCGAATGTTGGTGGCATACAGCAACGACGCCTGGGTGGCCATGCGTGAGGGGAAGTCGGTATAGCCAATCACCACTACGCCGTTATCGCTCACCACGCGCGCATCGGGCTGGGTGAGGTCGCAGTTGCCGCCCTTTTCGGCGGCCAGGTCGACGATCACCGAGCCGGGTTTCATGGCCGCCACCATGTCGTCCAACCACAGTTTGGGCGCGGGTTTGCCAGGAATCAGTGCCGTGGTGATGACGATGTCCACCTCGGGCGCCTGCGCGCGGAAACATGCCAGCTGCTTTTCGCGGAACTCAGGGCTGGAGGGCGAGGCATAGCCACCGCTTTCCGCGCCGTCCTGGGCGTCTTCGAAATCGAGGAACAGAAACTCGGCGCCCATGGACTCGATCTGCTCGGAAACTTCCGGGCGTACATCGAAGGCGCGCACCACAGCCCCCAGGCTGGTAGCGGTACCGATTGCCGCCAACCCCGCCACGCCCGCCCCGATCACCAACACCTTGGCAGGGGGCACCTTGCCCGCCGCGGTCACCTGGCCAGTAAAGAAGCGGCCAAAATTGTTGCCCGCCTCGATCACCGCCCGATAGCCCGCAATGTTGGCCATGGAAGAGAGCGCATCCATCTTCTGGGCCCGAGAAATACGCGGCACCATGTCCATGGCAATCACGGTGGCACCCTGAGCTTTGCAGGTTTCCAGCAGCGCCGCGTGTTGGGCTGGCCAGAAGAACGCGATCAGCGTTTGGCCTTCGCGCAGCCGCTGTGCCTCTTGCTCGGAGGGCTCCCGTACCTTGACGACCACGTCGGCTTCTTGCCATAGCGCCTCGGCATGTTCGACCACGGTGACGCCAGCCGCCCGGTACGCCTCATCACTGAACCCGGCCCCGGCCCCCGCACCCGCTTCTACCAGGCACTCATGGCCCAGCTTGTGGAGCTGCTGCGCGCTGTCCGGCGTCAGCGCGACCCGCGCCTCGCCTTTAGCACTCTCTTTTGGTGCGCCTATTTTCACACGCGTTCTCCCTGGTTAGCCCATTTCCAGCGCCAGTACCAAAACGCTTACGTTTTCACCCCTGGCCATTGAGCGCTGAACCTTACTGCTAGCGCAAGTGATTACGCCAGATAGCAGTCTAGGATCTAACGCGGCGACCGCCAGTTACTATTCAACCTTGGATTCAACTGCGTTGTTTAACTACAACATGCACTTGAATTGGCATCAATCCCCACCAAAAGGGCGAGAAAACTACTCCCAAAGTACCGCAGGCAGTTTGCCCTACCAGTGATTAACTGAAGAAGTGGGTAGGGCAAACACGATGAACTGCCACCAACTCCCATATCAACACTCGCATGAACACTCACAACAACATGATTAACAACGCAGGAGAGTCTCTTATGTGGACCAAACCGACCTATCACGATATGCGCCTTGGTTTTGAAGTAACGCTGTATATCTCTACCCGCTAATCTCTAGCAACCGAGCCGCGGCCCCTGTCTTTAGCAACTCATTCTTACCGGGCAGGGGCTTTCACCGCAGCACCAACGTAGGAGGCCAGCCTATGCAGGTTTTAGTTCTTGGGGCTGCCGCAGGCGGCGGCTTTCCCCAGTGGAATTGCAACTGTCCGAACTGCTATCACGCTCGCCAGGGCAGTGCCGACCATCAGCCGCGCACCCAGTCATCGATCGCGTTAAGCGTGGATGGCAAACAGTGGTTGCTATGCAATGCATCCCCTGACATTCGCGCCCAGCTCAATGCTAATCCGGAATTATGGCCAAGCGAGCTGCGTGGCAGCGGTATTCGCGGCGTGCTGCTGGTGGATGCCCAGATCGACCACGTCACCGGGCTACTTTCACTAAGAGAGGGCTGCCCGCTGGAGGTATGGTGCACGCCCAATGTGCATCGCGATTTATCTACCGGCTTTCCGCTCTTCCCGATGCTGGAGCACTGGGGCGGACTGCAGTGGCAGCCGATTGGGTTGGAAAATCAGCAGGAAGTTACCGAATTTTCGATTCCCTTTCTGCCCGATATCGCACTCACCGCCTTTGCACTACACAGCAATGCCCCGCCCTACTCACCACGGCGCGGCGCACCCTCCTGTGGCGATAATTTAGGGCTGTATATAGTCGACCGCCGCAGCGGCAAGTCGCTTTGCTATGCCCCTGGGCTTGGCAACCCAACACCGCTGGCGATGCGTTTCTTAAACGCTGCTGATGTGGTGATGGTCGATGGCACCCTGTGGGAAGACAATGAAATGCAGACACTCGGCGTTGGCACCTCTACAGGCCAACAAATGGGTCATCTCGCGCTCAATGGCAACGGCGGCATGTTTGAACTGTTGAGTGAACTACCCAGCAGCACGCGGCGCATTTTGATTCACATCAACAACACTAATCCGATATTGGACAGCGCAAGCGATGCAGCGAAAACGGTGCAGGCCGCAGGCGTCGAAACCGCTTACGACGGTATGAAACTTACCCTATAGCCGACCTGTTTCTTTATAGAGCACTGACATCAGCAGCACTAACAATAACAATCAGGAGATAGATCATGGCGCTGACAGCGATAACGCCCTGCGCTTCTACCACCCCGCTCAGCCGGGAGGCGTTCCGTGAAGCGCTAATGAGTAAAGGGCAGTACTACCACCTTAACCACCCCTTTCAGCAGGCGATGGCCAATGGCGAACTTACCCGAGAGCAGCTGCAGGGCTGGGTGGCTAACCGCTTTTACTACCAGCTGATGATTCCCCAAAAAGATGCCGCGCTGCTGGCCAACTGCCCCGATGCCGCTACCCGCAGGCGATGGGTACAACGCCTGCTTGACCACGACGGCCACGCTGAACATGAAGGCGGAATTGAAGCCTGGTTGGCGCTCGGTGAAGCCGTAGGGTTACCGCGTCATACGCTGCTTTCCCAAGAGCGTGTGTTACCCGGCGTGCGCTTTGCAGTTGATGCCTACCGCCACTTTGTCGCCCGCGCGCCCTGGCAGGAGGCAGCGATCTCATCGCTGACTGAACTGTTTGCGCCACTTGCCCACCAAAACCGCTTGGATACTTGGCCCCAGCACTACCCATGGATCAACGAGCAGGGCTATCGCTATTTCCGCAAGCGGCTCAGCGAGGCCCGCCGAGACGTTGAGCATGGCCTGGAAATCGCCTTAGGTGTATGTACGACCGTGGCGCTGCAGCAGCGCGCGCTGGACATTCTGCAATTTAAGCTCGATGTGCTGTGGAGCATGCTGGATGCCATGACCATGGCCTATCAGTTAGACCGCCCGCCTTATCACACCGTCACCCGCGAAGCGGTATATCACCGTGGGCTTGAGCACTCACATTACTAGGCCATGATCGACCAGCGTTGGGGAATTCACCATGTCACAACAACTCGCCATGTCACATCACGATATTTACCAGCTGCGACGCGGCTGGCGCTTACAGTGGGAAGCCATTCAGGGCTGCCACGTTATTCTCTACCCCGAGGGCATGGTCAAGCTCAGCGCGACTGCCGGCGCGATTCTTGAACAGGTCGACGGCCAGCAAACTATCGGCGACATTATCGCCACCCTACAGCAGCGCTACCCAGGCGCAGAGACCTTAGCAGACGACGTCGTGCAGTTTATCGATGAAGCCCGCAGCAACGGCTGGCTAGCTGTGAAGGAGGTGCATTGTGGCTAATAAAAACAGGCTCAATCAACATTCAGCCAACCCAGCCGCTGAAGCGACCTCACCGCCTTTATGGCTGCTGGCGGAACTCACCTACCGCTGCCCGCTGCAGTGCGCTTACTGCTCTAACCCGCTGGCCTTTACCCGCTACCAAAACGAGCTGGATACCGATGCGTGGTTTAGCGTACTGCACCAAGCCAGGGCCATGGGGGCGGCTCAGTTAGGGTTTTCCGGCGGCGAGCCGCTGATTCGCCAAGACCTGGAAGCGCTAGTAAGTGAAGCACGCACGCTTGGCTTTTATACCAACCTGCTGACCTCCGGCGTGGGCCTCACTGCCCAGCGGGTAGACGCCCTGGCAGAAGCAGGTCTGGATCATATCCAGATCAGCCTACAAGCCGCCGACCCCGAACTGGCCCAGGCGCTGGCAGGCTCTGCCAAGGCTCACGCCAACAAGCTGGCGATGGCCAAAGCCGTCAAATCGGCAGGCTACCCCATGGTGTTGAACGTGGTGCTGCATCGGCACAATATCGATCAAATTGGCGACCTGATTGCGCTTTGCGATGAGCTAGGCGCAGATGCGGTTGAACTGGCCAACTGCCAATATTACGGCTGGGCGTTTTTGAACCGCCAAGCGCTGATGCCCACCCGTGAACAGCTGATACGTGCCGAAGCGGAAACCAACCGCTGGCGTGAAACACTCGCGGCGCGTGGCCGCGATATGTCATTGCTGTTTGTGGTGCCGGACTACTTTGAACAAGCGCCTAAAGCGTGCATGGGCGGTTGGGGCAGTATTTTTATGACCGTTGCTCCAGATGGTGCCGTATTGCCTTGCCATAGCGCCAGGGAGCTGCCGATGGCGTTTCCCAACGTCAAAGAGACATCACTGCAGGACATTTGGTACCAAAGCGATGCCTTCAACCGTTTCCGCGGCACCCAGTGGATGCCGACGCTTTGCCAACAGTGCGACGATCGCGATAAAGACCATGGCGGCTGCCGCTGCCAAGCTTATTTGTTAACCGGTGATATGAACGCCACTGACCCCGTGTGCCAACACTCTCCTCAGCATGGGTTGTTAGAGTGCCTGATCACAGAAAATGCCACAATCACTTCTGATCAAGCGACCCTGATTCCCCGCAATGCTCGCCAGTCAAAGCTGTTGCAAACAAAGCAGTTGCAGGGTCAGGCTGAAAGTCAGAGTGGCTTGGCAGCGCCTTCGCCCCGCCAACCACCCGAGCTGATTTATCGGCAATAAACCTAGTTAACCTATTAAGGCTCGCAGGTAGCTCGCTCAGCATGAGCGGGCAGCTGCGGGCAAACAGCGGCTAACGAATGACCGCTCGCTTGCCAGCCATCCACCCCATTGGGGTACCAATACAGCCCTTCATAGCCCATTGCCTCAGCACGCCGGGCAGCGTTCCAGGAAAGCCAGCAGTCAGCCCGGCAGAAAAACACCAGCGGTACCGCCTCTGGATGCTCGCGAAACGCATTAAGTGCATCGCTGAAATAGTCGACCCACGCATCTTCCAGCGCAGGAGCGCCAACGTTGGGCAGCCAAACGCTATCAGGAATGGTGAGATGAGGGCTATCCTGTAAAAACAGGCCGTCGCGCCAAGGCAGTGCATTAACATCTACCAGTATCACAGGCGATGCGTCCACCAGGGATTGAAAGGCATGGTCATCTAGCACGGTGACTCCCGGTAACGCAGCCGTCACAGGAGCCTTGAAAGGCGGTAACCGGTAGCCTTCTTGGTTGAAAGACGCTGACTGGTGAAAGGGGGCTGAGGGCTGTTCAGCCCCGGCTAGCATACTGAACAGCCCGCCTGCCCAGACACCCCCTATCCAGATCCCCCTCATACAGCAACGGCGCACAGGATGCGCCGAGTCGATGGTCGCCATACGCTTTACTCCCAGTCGAACGGACAGGCGGTACACCCCTCCATTTGCGCCAGTTGAAAGTTACCGTAGTGGATGCGCGCACCGGTCATATCGGCATTATTCAGGCGGGTAATGTTCATTTTAGCTTCCTGCAGGTTGGCATCACGCAGGTCGGCACCGATAAGGTTGACCTTATTCATCCACGCCATTTCCAGGTTACTACCCAGCAACGTCGCCGCTTGCATGCTGGCACCGGATAGACGAGCAAACCCAAGGTTGGCACCCGTTAAGTCAGCGTGGTCAAAAATCGCGCCTTGGGCGTAAATACTCCAGCTATCTAGCCCAATTAAACTCGCATGGGAAAGGTCTGCGCCTCGCAGATGCGTGTTGGGCATGCGCGCACGATTAAGGTTGGCATGGCGCAGCGATGCGCCTTCAAAATCAACGCTACGTAAATTGCTGTGACGAAAGTCCGCATTATCTAAATTGCTGCCCGCAAAGTTAGCCCCTTGCAGGTCAAGGTTGGAAAAGTCGCCGCCGGATAGATCCATGTCCGCGCACTGGGTGCCAGGCACCAGCTGGCAACCGTTAAACACAGGGGGGGCAAATTCATCATAGCTGCTGTCTGCCGAGGCAGTAGCGGCTGTACCAACGACCCCCATGCAGAGTAGCAGACCGACTATTTTTCGAGCACTGCGATGGGCGTTAACACGACGGTAGGAGCGCTGGGCGATACGATTTTTCATTATTATTCTCTCCATCTAAAAAAGGGCGGCACATGCCGCCCAAACACACGCGAATAACTTAACGATTAGCCAGATCTTGTACGAAGGAAGGCAGTTTAAAGACCCAGAACGAGCCGCCCTGCGCAATCGGTCGCGTCAGCTCAGCCATATCACCACCCCATAGTGGAACTGCGCCGCCGTAGCCTGCGGTAACACCAATGTATTGTTCACCATCCATTTCCCAGGTGATCGGTGGTGAGATGATGCCGGTACCGACTTGGAATTTCCAAAGCTCTTCACCAGTTTCAGCGTGGAACGCTTTAAAGTAGCCATCCCCTGTGCCGGTAAACACCAGATTACCGTGGGTCGCCAAGACACCTGCCCATAATGGCATTGGTTCTTTATGCTCCCAGGCAAACTCACCCGTGATTGGGTCAACAGCTCGTAAAATACCAACATGATCGTCGTACATGCGTTTAATGCGGAAGCCCATGCCTAGATAAGCGGCCCCTTCCACGTAGTCGACTTCTTCTGTCCAGTAATCTTCCTTCCAATGGTTACCAGGCACGTAGAACAGCCCCGTGTCTTGGCTATACGCCATCGGGTTCCAGTTTTTACCGCCAAGGAAGGGTGGCGACACTTCAACGGCTTCAGAGCGCGTTTCCCCCTCTTTCAAGCGCGCAGGACGCTGGCCTTCCACCTCTACCGGGCGGCCTGTTTCCAAGTCAATGTGGGTGGCCCAGGTGATGTTATCGACAAACGGGAAGGCATTAATCAGCTCGCCGTTGGTACGATCAGTGATATAGAAGAAGCCGTTACGGTCGGCGTGGGCACCGGCGTTAACCATTTCGCCATTTTCATCTTCGTACTCGAACAACACGATCTCGTTATTGCCTGAGTAATCCCAGGTATCATTGGGGGTGTGTTGGTAGAACCACTTCACTTCACCGGTGGAGGGGTCAACCCCTAGCTGGCCAGAGGTATAAAGACTGTCGTAGTCAGATGGGTCGCCATCTTCTGAGGTGCGTGCCCAGCCGTTCCAAGGCGCGGGGTTGCCTGCCCCAATGATGATGGTATTGGTATCGGGATCAAAGCTGGCACTCTGCCACGGCGCTCCACCACCTTGGCTCCAGGCTTGCACTTTACCGGTTTCGCTATCGGGGTCATCAGGCCAGGAAGGCGCACTAGCGTCGCCTGTTGGCGTGCTCTCTTCACCATTCAAGCGGCCCACATGACCTTCAACAAAGGGCCGCATCCAGATCTCTTCGCCGGTCTCTACGTCACGGGCATAGAGCTTACCGACAATGCCAAATTCATTGCCTGAAGAGCCATGAATCAGCATGACACGGCCCGTTTCCTGATCTTTCACAATGGTGGGCGCCCCAGTCATGGTGTAACCCGAGCGATGGTCACCAAAACGCTCGCGCCACACTACGTCACCGGTATCCTTATTCAGCGCGACGATGCCCGCATCCAGAGTGCCGAAGAACACCTTATCGCCGTAAATGGCCGCACCGCGGTTGACTACGTCACAGCAGGGGCGAATATCGCTGGGCAGGCGATGATTGTAGGACCACAGACGCTGGCCGGTACGCGCATCAATGGCGAAAATACGTGAATAAGAGCCGGTGACATAGATTACCCCTTCATGGATCAGTGCTTGGGACTCTTGACCACGCTGCATTTCATCACCGAAGGAGTGCGACCACGCGGGGGAAAGCATCTCTACGTTGTCAGCATTAATTTGGTCGAGCGGGCTGTAGCGTTGTGCTTTCACACCCATGCCATACATCAACACGGTTTCAGTGTTGTCATGGTCATTGAGAATATCATCCCAGGTCACCTGGCTGGCGTTAGCTGTCATCGCAACGCCACCTATGCCTAGCGCAGAGGCATAAGCAACGGCGGCGGTGAGCGTACGCAGGCGAAAGGGCCACGAAATGTTACGAGCTGACGTGTTGTTATTGGTAGCGTATGTCATGGGTTTTCCATCCGAGTAATGATCACAATGCAATGGCTGCAAAGCGGCCAAGCTGCTGCTTGCGTGGTGTTTGCAAGACTAAGCTCAGCTTAGAAGCTCGGATAAAAAACCAACCTCCCCCTCCAGTCGCGTTCTCATCCTGATTTAGCACTACTTCCAAAGGAGGAGTCCAGCGATGCCTAAGGTGCTATAGGGACTAAGCGCTGGCCTGCCTATGCTCACTCAAGTGACGTGACATCGACCCCCCTTGAGGAGCATTCCCATGACCATTACAAAAAACGTGCTGACAAAAACGCAGCTGACACAAACTACCCCGACAAAAACGCCCTTACGCTTCTACGGCCAAGCCGGTGCCATCGCCCTTGTTGCATTGCTGGCGTCACCGCTGGCGTGGTCACATGGCGATGTCACCCCTCAGCCAGTCGATATTAAGGGGTTAGAGCTTCTGGGAGACGAGTGGCTAGAAGAGAACCCCTACCGTGAAGATCATCCCCAGCACGAACTAGCCGTGGATATCGGTGCCCGTGCCTATAACAGTAACTGCGCAGCCTGCCACGGCCTAGAGGCAAAATCTGGCGGCATCGCCCCCGACCTACGTGAGCTTGAAAACGGCGCATGGGGCGATGAGTGGTACAAAGAGCTGGTCACCAACGGTGCTGAACGCAACGGCCGCGTACTGATGCCACGAATGTCCGACTACGTTAGCCAAGAAGGCCTCTGGGCCATCCGCACTTGGCTGGAAACCGTCAGCATGGAAACCACTAAAGGCCAATAACACGCATAGCGGGGAGGCATCATGGTTTTATTAACGCAGACGTTCATCCCTCCACGGCTCGCCGCGACCCTCGCGGCGCTTGCCTGCCTTTTAATTAGCGTGTTTCCGCCGGCCTCTCACGCGGCGACACTGAATACCGCCGAAAAAGACCCGCTTAATTCCTTTATGTGGCCTGTTTACCGCGAACGCTTCTTGGGCGATGCCTCCGTGGTATTTGACGAGCGAGTCATCGTGAACGCACCAAGGTTTGCCGAAGACTCAGGACAAGTCCCCATTGAGCTAGACGCCAGCGCCCTAGAGGCCAGCGGTGAACCAATCACCGATATTATCGCCTGGGTCGATCTCAACCCCATTCCCCGCCTATTCACGTACTCACCAATGAGTCACGGCTTAGCCAAGCTTTCGCTGAATATTCGTTTGGAACAAGCCTCCGCCGTGCGCGTCGCGGTGAAGCAGGGAGATACCTGGCATGTTGGCGGCACCTACATTGAAGCAGAAGGGGGCGGCTGCACCACACCCGGTATTGCCACCGCTGACACTGACTGGGAAAACACCTTCGGCGAGCTACAGGGCCGTTTGTTCGACAATGAGGATGAGCAACGCCTGCGGTTGCGCCTTTCTCACCCCATGGACAGCGGCTTAATCCCCAGTCAACCGGCCTTTTACGTGCAGTCGTTTGAAATGCTCGACCATCAGGGCCAGCAAGTGGCCACCTTGGATATCGAAGCCTCGGTAAGCGCCAACCCTACCTTAGGGCTGCATATGCGCTCCTCGCCGGGTGGCTATGTGATTGGTGCACGGGACAACAACGGCAATCGTTTTTCCATGGGCCTTCAGCCATGAAAGCGCACTTCTTAGGTAGTCTAGCGGCACTGCTAGCCGCCCCGCTGTTGGCCAGCGAGCCGATAATGTTCTGCGAACGTCCGCTAGTGGCTCAACCAGTTGCGGAAAACACCTGGATGGTGGAAGGCCTAACAGAAGAGCTTTCCACCAGCAACTGCGGCCACATCGGCAACCAGGCGTTTATTGCCACGCCCAACGGCGTCATTCTCATCGATAGCGGCAGTAGCCCACACTTTGGCGAGGCGCTAAAAGCGCTGATTGCTCAGCACACCTCTCAACCCGTAAGGTGGGTCTTAACTACCCACCACCACCCCGATCACTTTTTCGGCAATGCCGCCTTTGACAAGGCACAGCACCTCACTCTGGCCACGACCCGCGACCTGATGGCTCGCGACACAGACGCGCTGATCGACAACGTCGAGCGGCTGACCGGGCGCAGCTTGGAACACTCGTCTGTTGCCCTACCCGAGGTGATTGAGGCCGGTGACATAACGCTGGGCAGCTACCCACTCACCCTATATGCCATGAGCGGCCATAGCGGGGGGGATCTGGTGATTATGGATCACGCCACCGGCGTGCTGTTTTTGGGTGACATGGGCTTCTACCAACGCGCTGCCGCTACCGCTCACACCCCTGGCCTTCAACAGTGGCTGGAAGAACTGAGCGACCTCAGCGCGCTCGACGCCAGAATCGCGGTGCCCGGCCATGGCCCCAGCGCTCCCCCCGCAACGATCATTGACCAAACCATTGATTACCTTGAATGGCTAGACCAGCGCCTCAGCGACGTGGCTAGCGAAGGGTTGGGGGCCAATCACGCCTTGGCTGGTGAATTACCTGACACGTTTAGCACCATCGCACTCGCCGAATACGAGTTTACCCGCAGCGTGATGCAGCTTTACCCACGCTATGAAGCACGGCTGCTGTGGGGCGCCCCACACTAAGGAGCACGCCTATGCGACTTACCCTGGCGGATGCCGCCGAGCCCTGCGACACCCTGAACGAACTGCATAGCGACACCGAGACGGTTTACTGGCTGGCTCGCTGCCCGCAAACGGGCGACATGCAGCTTTGGCAGTGGCGAGCTAACAGCAATGAGCCGCCGCACTGTGTAATAGAAGAGGCGGTGGGTAGCCGCGTGAACCAGTACGGCGGCGGCAGCTACACGCCACTGCTAGGGGGCGTCGTATGGGTGCGCCAGCACGACCAGGCCATCATGCAGCTCCGCCACCACGGTAAAAGCTACTGCTGGCAACAGCGCCCGCAAACCGCCTACGGTGGGCTGTGCGCTGACCCTAAGCGCCACCGTGTATTAGCGGTTGAGGAAGATGCCCGCGGTCAGCGGCTGGTCGCCGTCACTGATAGCGATCGGCAGGTATTGGCAGAAAGCATCGACTTCTACGGCGCGCCGATAATAAGCGACGATGGTAACTATCTAGCGTGGGTGAGCTGGTCACTGCCTTATATGCCCTGGCAGCGCAGCCAGTTGCACCTCGCACAGGTGGCGGCTAACGGCGCGCTACAGGCCTTTGATAGCTGGGACTTTGGCACAGCAATTAGCCAGCCACAGTTTGGCCCGCACAACGCGCTGATCTGCATGAGCGATCATGCTGGCTGGTGGCAACCCTGGCAGGTTAATCTGGCCTCCCCCATGTGTCTGAGCAGCGCCCCCGTTGATCACATCACCACGCCATGGCAACTGGGTGAGCGCCAGCACGCTTGGCGAGACAATCTGCAGATTTACTGCCAACTACACCAGGGTGCAGCGCAGCTATACCGCCGTACCGGCGAGCAGGTGGAAGCACTGCTACCCGACCCCGGCCGCGTGGCAAGCATCACGCTGGCACAACACGGCGATTACGCCATAGTACAAAGCGCTACCAGCGGCGCCCAGCTTATACGGTTCAACGAAAATGGCTCACGCAGATACTTAGTGGGTAACGTCGTGGGTAACGCACACTCAGTGGATAGCACAAACTCAACGGGTAGCGTAATCGCAAAAGCACCTGCCACCGCCCAGTGGCTTGAAGCGCCGGTGGGTAATAAAGGCGAAACGGTTCACGGCTTTTTCTACTCAGCCTCAGCCAACCGCGCTGCGCCAATGATTGTGCGCGTTCACGGCGGGCCAACCGCCGCCACCTATCCCATCTACGACCCGCTGGTGGCCTATTGGCAGCAGCAGGGCTTTCACGTTTTAGATATCAACCCCCGTGGCAGCGGCAACTTTGGTCGCCGCTACCGTGAAGGGTTAGCCGGCCAGTGGGGCGTCAGCGATACCGAGGATGTGATTGCCCTGGTAAACGCCGTCTGCGCACGCTTTGCGATTGACACAGCGCGCTGCTTTATTCGCGGCCAAAGCGCTGGTGGATTTACCGCCCTCAATGCCCTAGCGGCCACGCCACTGTTTGCTGCGGCCACCAGCCTGTACGGTGTCACCAATGCGCTCACCCTAGCGGCACAAACGCACCGCTTTGAGTCCGGCTATCTGGGCTGGCTAATCGGCGATGACGCCCTGCTAGCTCAGCGCAGCCCTGCCTCTCAGATCAGCCTGTGCACAAGACCTATTCAGGCGCTGTTTATTCAAGGTGGCAAAGACGCGGTGGTGGTACCGGAGCAGACACACGCCATGGCGCGACATATTGAGCAGCATGGTGGCGAAGCACAAACACTGCTGTTTGATAACGAATACCATGGTATTCGACACCCTAAAGCCCGAAGAACCATGCTGGCCCGCGAGCTGGCCTTTTATCAGCATTTTTAATCACGTTTTAACAATATTTCTAATCGCACGTACATCAACAGCGTGCTTTATACCCCGCGACAGCACCAAGGTCGTAGCGCAACAACCCCCTAAGGTGCTTAAGATAATGGTTAATAACTATAAACGAGACCGCCCCATGACATCGCCGCTCACGCAACTTCGTAAGTTTGTCGCTCCTGAAATTATTTTTGGCGACGGTGCACGCCACGCTGCAGGCAACTATGTCACCACCTTCGGCGCAGAAAAGGTGCTACTGGTCTCTGACCCCGGCGTGCTGCTGGCGGGTTGGGTCGCCGATATTGAAGCCAAGTTGCTGGAAGCCAACATTGCCGTTGAGCGCTTTACCGCCGTATCGCCCAATCCACGGGTCGATGAGATTATGGCCGGCGCTGAGATTTACCGTGAAACCGGCTGCAAAGCGATTGTGGCGGTCGGCGGCGGCAGCCCCATGGACTGCGCCAAAGGCATTGGCATTGTCACCGCCCACGGCGGCCACATTCTTGATTTTGAGGGAGTTGATACGATTCGCGTGCCCATTCCGCCGCTGATCTTCATTCCCTCAACGGCGGGCACCTCGGCGGATATTTCACAGTTTGCGATTATTTCCGACCAGCAGCGACGCATGAAATTCTCAATCATCAGCAAGGCCGTGGTGCCGGATGTATCGCTGATCGATCCTGAGGTCACCATGACCATGTCGCCCTATCTCACCGCGTGTACTGGGATCGACGCGCTGGTGCATGCTATCGAAGCGTTTGTTTCAACCGGGAGTGGGCCGCTAACCGATGCCCACGCCTTAGAGGCCATGCGCTTAATTAGCAGCCATCTCGAAGCACTGGTGGCGAACCCCACCGATGGCGAGCTGCGTGCCCAAGTAATGCTGGGTAGTATGCAAGCAGGGCTGGCGTTTTCTAATGCGATTTTAGGCGCAGTACATGCGATGTCCCATAGCTTGGGTGGCTTTTTAGACTTACCCCACGGCCTGTGTAACGCTATGTTGTTAGAGCATGTGGTGGCCTATAACTACGAAGCCGCTCCGGATCGTTTTAAACGGGTTGCCGACGCCGTTGGTATCGACTGCCGAGGGCTGTCACAGCAGCAGGTTAAACAGGCACTATTTACGTACTTGGTTGATTTAAAACATGCGGTTGGATTGGGCGGAACCCTAGGGATAATGGGTGTCTCACGCAGCGATGTGCCGTTTCTCACCAACCATGCGCTGGGCGATCCCTGCATTCTGACTAACCCTCGTCGCTCCAACTCACGTGACGTGGCGGTGGTCTACGAAGAGGCCCTATGAAAAAAGCTAGCGACCCCTCGGGCTTTTCGGTCAGCGACCTGCTCGGGCTAGGTCAGCAGTCAGCGCGTAAAAGCTACTATCGCGAGCTTTCCGTGCGTTTAGAAGAGCTGGAAGTTGAGCGCAACCGCTATAAGTGGCTATTTGAAAACGCACTACACGGTATTTTTCAGGCGTCGCTTTCCGGCAAGCTGCGCGCCGCCAACCCGGCGCTTGCCGCCATGCTCGACGAACCCTGCGTGACGCATACGTTAGAGCGCTGCGCGCGCTTTGATGCTCTATTTGCCAGTCGCACAACTGGCCAGCAGCTGCGCGACCTACTGCTCTCCCACGGCCACGTAACGGGCCATACCACCTTGCTGCAGGCAGCCTCTGGCCGCCAAGTGCCTGTTGCTATTACGCTGATAAAAAAGCCCGCCGAGCTGGCTGGAGACGAAGACCTAATTGAAGGTTTTGTTGCCGATATTACCGAGCGTGAACGCGCCCGCCAGCATTTAGAGACGCTCAACGCCCAGTTGGAAGCGCGGGTTGCTGACCGCACCCAAGCGCTTGAACGACTCAACGAGGAGCTTAGAAACGCCCGTGATGCCGCTGAGTTTGCGAACCAGAGTAAAGACCGCTATCTAGCCGCCGCTAGCCATGACCTGCTGCAACCTATGAATGCAGCACGTTTGTTAGTAGCGTCACTACAGGAGCGGCTGATTAACAGCGATAATTTAGCCCTGGTTGAGAGCGTTCAAAACTCGCTGGAAGGTGCCGAAGCGATACTTTCCGATCTGCTTGATATCTCCCGCCTGGACCATGGTCAGGTGCAGCCTCAGCTGCGCCACTTTAAGCTCGACGATATCCTCAGCAACTTGGCTGATGAATTTACCCCGGTGGCACAACGTAAAGGACTAACGTTGCGCTACGTCCCTTCTCATCAGGCGGTGACCAGTGACCCTTATCTACTCAGCCGCATTGTACGTAACTTTCTGGCTAACGCCTGTCGCTACACCCAGCGTGGCGGGATATGCCTAGGCATTCGCCGCCATAGTGACGACAGCCTTGCCGTGCAGGTGGTTGATAGCGGTATTGGCATTCCCGAAAGCGACTACCAACTGATCTTCCGCGAGTTTCACCAACTCAACGCCACCCGCGCGCGTGACCGCCAGGGCGTGGGCTTAGGGCTTGCCATTGTGGAGCGAATTAGCCAGCGCCTAGAGCACCCACTTTCGGTGCGCTCAGCACCCGGCCAAGGCTCCTGTTTTGCGGTTAAGGTACCCCGTGCTAGCGGCATTTCCTTTAGCCAAGCCCCCGCCCCTAGCACGCCGCCCTCCGCTGGCGCCGAGTTCGAAGGGCTGCGCGTGCTGATCCTGGATAACGAGCCGACGATTCTGGAAGGCATGGCGCTGCTGCTCAGCGAATGGCAGATCAGCTGTGATACCGCCCTGGATGTCGATACCGCTAAAGCCTGCCAGGAGGCACCGGATATGCTGTTAGTTGATCTTCACCTAGATGATAACGTCACTGGCCTAGAGGCTATTCGCCAACTTCGCCAGCACTGGCACGACCCGCACTTGCCAGCAGCTATTCTCAGTGCCGACCGCTCTGACCACTGGCAGAGGCGGCTGCGTCATGCAGGCGTTCCGCAGCTAAACAAGCCGGTACGACCCGGCAAACTGCGCGCGCTGCTGCGTAGCCTGCTCAATGGCTAAGCTCAGTTTCCAACAACCCTGTATCTCCCTACCTAACGGGGTGCAGGGAGTGCTGGCCCAGGCGCCCCAGTTAACCCGCGCTCACGTTAGCATCGCCATTGCGGCAGGCTATTTGGATGAGCCACCCGCCCTACCTGGGCTGGCCCACCTGTTAGAGCACGTGCTGACCACAGCGCCACTGGAAGCCTCTTCTAACACCAGCCTGCTCACCTGGCTTGCCCAGCACCAGGGCAGCCTGAATGCCCATACTGATGACTACGTCACTGATGTGCACTTCTCGATACCAGCAAACAAACTAGAAGCAGCGGCGCTCACCGTTGCCCGTCAGCTCGCCAAGCCACCGCTGCCCTTATCGACTATTCGCGCTGAAGTGGCGGCGATCAATGCCGAGTGGAATGCCCGTCAGAACAGCGCCCAAATGCAACGTCTGGATGCCCTCGCGGCACTTGCTGACCCACAGCATGTTGGTGCAGGCTGCCGCCATGGCAACGCGCAAACCCTAGGCAGTGACACGGCGCTGCTACTTAAAGCGCTCACCACGTTTCATCGCGCCTATTACCATGGCGGCCGCGTTAACATCGCCATTATCAGCCCCTGGGAGATAGTAGACATGACGCGCCTTACCCAACACATGGCAGCGCGGTTTAGTCCATCACCACCCAACGCGCCTTCGCTTGCTATTGCGTCCCGTTGGAGCCGCCAGCTCAGCGCGAAGGTAGCCAGTACGAGCAATACCGTTGAGCTACTGTGGCCGTTGCCATCGGCCATTGCACGTCATCAGCTTATCGCCCTTAGCGGCTTAGCTGATGCGGTACAGCAAGGCTATTTTGTAGAACAATTTCCTGATTCGATTACCGACTACCGCGCAACTCTGGCACCTAGCGGGGCGACAGACGCCTTTGGCTTACTGTTAAGTGGCACTGCAACACAAGAACAGGTGAAAGCCCTTGCGGCTGCTCTAAGTGAGCGCTTAGCAACCTTCTTCACACCCCTGCCCGGGACAACACCTAACGATCACGACACTATTTGGCAGCCACCCGCTGATACGGTGCAGTTAGCCCCTGCTTGGTTTGCACACGCCCGCCGCCAAACGCTTGCTCGTCGTTTCGCTACGCCGCCTTCTGAACATCAACCGGCCCCAAGCCCGTTCTCCGCTGACAACGTCCGTTGGCTAATCGGTAACGCGCCTACATCGGCTTCACCTCGCGCTGTTGATGCTTCCCCAACGCCTTTCCCCAACGTGCAGTGTTGGTGCGGTCAGTACGCTGTTGATGAGGATTTCGGTGCACTTGCCGATAACGCCTGGGCGGCCTGCTTTGTGCCGGGAGCAATGATTGTCCCCAGCCCGCTCATCGCTCAGCGGCTGGCGCTTCAGGGCATTGTCTTCAAGCAAGAGAACTCGCCCCATGGTAGTTGGGTAATAGTGATGGGGAGTCAAGCCAATCACGCTATGGTGGCGCTATTAGAAAAAGCCACATTAGCTGCCCCCAACGCTCATGAAGGACTGCTGGCTCAGCAGCTGGTTCAGCGCTTAGCGCCGCTGCCTGCCACACCTGCGCTATGGGTTTCCCATGACACAGAAGCCGCAGTCGTTTGCAACGCACTAGCGAACTTGGCGAGTCGCATTGAAAAACACACGGTGCAGGCTTCTCTCGCCGACTTACCATCCAGCACCGCCATCATGCGGACACTGAGCCTACCGGGCACTCCCAGCCAGCGATTACTATTAGCACTTGCGGAGCAGCATCACAGCGCGGCTTTTTTTCAGCAGGCACGTGATGACCATCACTTGGGCTATGTGGCAGCGGTTCGCAGGGGCGACGGCGCGCCCTGCTCACTTGGCTATGTCGTACAAACTAGCAATGCGGGGCAAGTCAGCAATGTGGGGGAAATCAGCAAAGAAGCGGTCTCCACAGGGGGGAAGCTGATAAAGGAGATAGAGGAAAAACGGATAGAAGAAAAGCTAATAGCAATCACTGATGCCCTCTGGAAAACGTCGAATGGCGTTCTACAGGCGCACCTGCCAACGCTAACACCGCCTGAAACGCCACTGGCTGCGCTGATTCTCCAGTGGCAAAGCCTCTTGGCAGGTACCCGTCAGCCACTGCATCGGCTTGGGCAACAAAGCCTCCATTCACAGGCGCTTGGCGACTTGCTCACCCAAATAAACAGCGTTGGCCGCTGGCAAACCCACTGGCTGGATAGCGCTGGTCACTATCAATTTAACGAGTCAACGATTGAGGAACTGGGAAAAATCGATATCGTTGGCGGATAAAATCGCTTGTACGCGACTGGTTACCCCCAGCTTGCGTAAAATCGCCGACACGTGGGCTTTCACCGTGGTTTCCGCAATATTGAGATGATAAGCAATCATCTTGTTAGATTCACCGCGGGTCATGTGCTCTAACACTTGCAGCTGCTTGCGGGTCAACAGGCGCAGCTGTTCTGCGGTAAAGCCTTGATCCTGATGGCGACGTTTACGAATACTGTCCGGCGCACGCATGGCATCAGCAGGTAGAAAGATATTGCCTTCCAGCACCTGGGCAATGGCGTGGCGCATCTGGTCACGAGGCAATGATTTGGTAATAAACCCCGCCGCACCGCAGGAAACCGCCTGCAGAATAATCTGCTTATCCTCTTCGGCGGATACGATGACCACCGGAATCGTCGGCTGCTCGTTACGCAGATGCAGCAATCCGGTCAATCCGTTCATCCCCGGCATGTTCAGATCCAACAAAATCAGATCAAGGTCGGGGTCCTGCTGGGCATAGGCCAGTGCTTCGTCGAAATCCTCGACCTCAATCACCTCAGCGTCGGAGTAGGCTTCGCGGATCACCCGAGCCATCGCCTCACGTACCAGCGGATGATCATCGGCAATTAGGAGTTTATAGCGTGCGATCATTGTTATTGGCCTATTCAGGGAGCGCTTACCTGCACCTTACTAAGCGCACAGCGTTTATTGAAGCGGCGTCATCACACACACGACCAAGGGCGTAAACGCTAGTCAGCGCTGCGGTGCCGACTGACCTGCGCCGCAAACGCCGTAAGTTCGTTGTAAAGCCAGACATTGGCAGGCGCATTGGCGTAGAGACTGTGCTGGATCAGCGTCATGGTCAGGGCGGGCAGCGCGGCGGGCGGCGTCACCATGCGTACCGGCAGCATGGCCACGAAGCGCTCGGCCATCTGGCGTGGCAGGGTCATGACGGCATCGGTGAGGGCAACCACGCGGGCAGCGGCAATGTAGTTCAAGTTCTTGGAGATGACACGGCGCGTCAACCCGTGCTGAGCCAGGCAGTTCTCGATGGGGCTGGGCAACAAGCCGCTGATGTCGGCCAACTCGACGTGCGCCAGCTGAGCAAACGCCTCCAGCGCCAGCGCATCCCCCACGTGGGGGTTGTGCTGCGCCACCAGGCACACCAACTCCTCATGCAGCCAGGGGGTTTGCACCACGCCACTGGGCAACGACGATTGGCGATCCAGCCCCACCACCATATCCACCTGACGCTGCTCCAGCGCCTCGTTCAGCGCGTCGGGGGTAATCAGCTCTATCGAAAAACTGAGACCGGGCGCACTGCGCAGCAGCTGGCTCAAAAACGCCGGGTACATGACCTCCTCGAAATAATCCGTGGTGGCCAGGGTGAAACGCCGCGTACTGGTGGCGGCGGCAAAGGTCGCGGGGGGCGCCAGCCCCGCCTGCAGGGCGGCCAGGGATTGCTGCACGACCGGCAACAGTGCCAAGGCACGAGGGGTCGGCTGCAGCCCTTGCCCGGAACGCACCAGCAGCGGGTCATCCAGCGCTTCACGCAGGCGCTTGAGCGCATGACTCAGGGCGGGCTGGCTCAAATGGAGCTTTTCCGCCGCACGGGTGACATGGCGCTCGCGCATCAGCATCTCGAAGACGAGCAGCAAATTCAGGTCAAAATGGCGTAATGAGCGCATGAGAGCACACCATCCACAAGATGAATGATTTCATTCTAAACATTCATTTCATTCATCGCCAAAAATTCCTTATCGTCGCGCTTTCTCACCTCGCGAACCCACGTTTCCCCCGCTGCACGCTGATAGGAGAACACATTAGGTGAACCCATCGCAGATCATGCCGAGCCTGTTTGGTGACGTCATCTCCACCTTCATGGGGGTACCCAAAGCCTCCGATCCAAGCGCTACCGATGCCGAGGTCGTGGTCAGCGGTGTGCCGTTTGATCTGGCCTGCTCCGGCCGCTCGGGCACGCGCATGGGGCCTAATGCGATTCGCCAAAGCACGGCCAACCTGATTTGGGAAGGCAAGCGCTGGCCGTGGGATTTTGCGTTGGAAGAGCGCCTGCGGGTGTGCGATGCCGGCAACCTGGGCTACGCCTATGGCGAACCAGAAAGCCTGATCGACAACCTGGAAAGCCACGCCATGCGCTGGCTGAAAGCGGGTAAAAAGATGCTCACGCTGGGCGGCGACCACTACATCAGCCTGCCGCTGCTGCGTGCCCATGCCCGTGAACACGGCCCGCTGGCGCTGATTCATTTCGATGCTCACACCGATACCTACGAGCAAGGCACACGCTATGATCATGGCACCATCTTCCATCATGCGCTGAAGGAAGGCCTGGTCGTCCCGGAGCATTCACTGCAGATTGGTATTCGTACCAGCTATGACCGCCACAACCACCCTTACGAGGTGCTGGACGCCGACTGGGTGAACGACCACGGCCCAGCGGCAGTGCTGGAGCGCATTCGCGCGCGGGTTGGTCATCACCCCGCCTACGTGACGCTGGATATCGACGGCCTCGACCCGGCCTTTGCGCCCGGCACCGGCACCCCCGTGTGCGGTGGTCTCTCCACGGACCTGATGCTCAAGGTGGTTCGCGGCATGGTCGGCATGGAGCTGGTGGGCATGGACCTGGTGGAAGTCAATCCGGCCTATGATCACGGCGACATTACCTCGCTGGCCGCCGCCACGTTAGGGCTGGAATTCCTCTACACGCTGGCGGCTTCCAAGCCCGTCAAGTGATGGCAAAGCCGCCTGGGCCATCGCTCAGGCAGCTTTGTTCAGCCAGCGAATGACCTGCTCGGCGACGGCGTCCGGGTGGGTCATGTGAATACAATGCCCTTTGGTCGGCATGACGCAAAGCTGGCTGTTGGGCATCAGCTGATGCACGAACTCGCCCACGGCCACGCTGGCCAGCTTGTCATCTTCGCTTTGCAGAATCAGCGTCGGGTGTTCCGAGATGGGCAACAGGTAACGATAATCGGAAAAGAACGTTGCCACGGCAAAGGTCTTGGCCACGGTCGGATCGGTGGAGCAGAAACTCTCCGACAGCTCGCCGACGAGGTCTTCAGTGCCCTCTTCCCCCACCACGATAGGCGCCAAATACTCGGCCCAGCCGGTATGGCTGCTCTCCATCAAGTCGATCAGCGCATCCAGGTCGGCCTTTTCGAACCCACCGAAATAGTCGGGGGGCATGTTCAAAAAGCACGGCGAAGGGCACACCATCACTTGCCGGGTAATGCGTTCAGGCGCCTGCGCGGCGGCCAGCAAACCGATATTGCTGCTGACGGAGTGGCCAATAAAGACGGTGTTGGTCAATTCCAGCGCTTCACACACTTCAATGACATCTCGGGCATAGCCATCCAGCGTGCTGTAGCGTACCTCGTTGAAGTCGGATTTCAGCGAATCCCCCGACCCGACGTAGTCGAACAGCACCAGGGTATAGGTATCTTTCAACCTGGGTACCAGGTACTGCCACATGTTCTGATCGCAGCCAAACCCATGGGCCAGGATCAGCGTGGTGTCGCCGCTTCCCAGGATCTTGACGTTATTACGAAACACCACCCGCTCTTTGGTCAGCATAGGTCCTCACCTGGTGGCACACCGTGCCATACCAAAGGTCACTCCAGGGCCTGATCCACCTTCCAGCCGGTCATGCCCGCCATCGTTCATACTCTCGTCCGTTCCATCGTTACATAACGAAATGGCGATGGACACTCCGAAATCGTGAACGATTGTTTCTCACGAGCCACCACCTGCCACGAGAAAATATCCTCGGCCCACCGCACAAGCAAAACAGTCGTTATTGTTAATGATTGGCATTAATATTAATATCGGTGAATCATTACGGACGATGCGTTCCCATCGCTTCGTGGGCGTGGCCCTCATCCGTTGCCCACCATGACACGTGCCGACCAGACTGCCGTCATTGGCCCTCTCGACCAAGGTAAGCATCGCCCCCGACAGGAGACAGCGAGATGACCCGGGCTGCCATCGATCGGATCACCGTTGCGGATTTTCTCGATTACGGCCAGCGCTACTGTATCGAATACCGCTTTCCTGCGTTGGCATACCCACTGGAGCGAGCCGGCCAGCTGCCTGTCGCCCAAGGGCGAGTCGAGGAAAGCCTGCTGTTTCCTGGCGTCAAGCTGGTGCTCTCTGACATCGAGGTCGTGCACCCCTATGCCTCTCACTCTCTGGGCACGGCTGCATGTCTGGTCATCGTCGTGATCGAAGGGCGTGTACGCCTGGGAACCGACAATGAACGGCACTGGCTGACCGCAGGACAAGCCCATACTGTCTGCCTGAGCGACCAACATTTTCTCGACGCCTACCAGCCAGAAGGGCAAAGGCTTCGCACCCTCTCGCTCTCCCTTGATGCCACTGCTTTGCAGCAGTGGTGCGGCGAGCCGCTGCCCACCCAGTCCATCACCTGGTCTCTGCCGCCTGCCCTGCACCTGTCGTTGGAGCATGGCGTTCAGTCGCCCTTGACGGGCCATGCCCGACGCCTATTCTTCCAAGGGCTGGCCCTACAGCTAATGGCTCAGGGGCTCTCCCGCCCCCACCAAGCGCCGCTTCAGGCCACGGCTTCTCCTGGCCGCTTAGCGGCTATTCGGCGCCTGCTGGAGGAATCCCCCGAACACGAGCATCGACTAGAGGTATTAGCCGCCAGGGCGGCCATGAGCCCCAGTACATTAGTGCGTCACTTCAAGCTGGCCTATGGCTGTTCACCCACCGACTACCTGCGCCGATTGCGCCTGAACCGAGCCCGCAAACTGTTGCTCGATGGGCACACCATCCAGCAGGCAGCACACTTGAGCGGTTATCGTCATACCAGCAACTTTACGACCGCGTTTCGGCGCGCTTTTGGCGTTTCACCAAGCGCTCTGACGAAACCCTCACCTTGAGCGCCGCCTGCTGGCTGTGCATAACGAATTGCTCAGCTTGCATAACCCAACGGGACGTTTAAATGAAATAATTCTCATTACCAAAATAATTCACGTCGAGAATTATCCATGCCCCCGTCAAATCGCCTTTCCCTAGCCGTCGCCATGGCCTCCGTCACACTTTCCATGCAGCTTCAGGCCGATACATCGCTGGAAACCCTCACCGTGACCGCCAGCGCTGCCACGAAGACAGACACACCTTTCATCGAGACGCCACAAGCGGTTTCGCGGGTCGAGCGTGACGATTGGGAGGCCCGTGGCGCAGAAACCGTTCAGCGAGCAGCCGACTACACTTCTGGCGTCTTCACCAACCAGATCGGTGCTTCCAACCGCTACGACTACCTGGTGCTGCGTGGTTTCGCCGACGGCAGTATCAACAACACGTTCCTGGATGGATTGAAGGTCATGAGCGATGGGGGCTCCTATAGCTCACTCTCCATCGACCCTTGGTTTCTAGAGGCCATCGAAGTCGTCAAGGGACCTGCCTCCGTGCTTTACGGACGCGCCTCGCCTGGGGGATTGGTGGCCCAGACCAGTCGTCGACCCGAATTCGAACCAGGTGGCGAGCTACGACTGCGCGTGGGCAATAACGCTCAGCGCAGCGCCGCATTTGACGTGACTGGCCCACTGGATGCCGAACGGCGTGTCGCTTTCCGCCTGACGGGGTTGGCGGGGGCTTCCGACACGCAGTTCGGCCCTGTCGAAGAGCAGCGTTATGCCATTGCTCCGCAGTTGAGCTGGGATATCAGCGACGATACCAGCCTGAACCTCCATGCCTACTTGCAGCGAGACCCTGAAGGAGGCTATCACTCTGGGCTTCCTTACGAAGGCACGGTGGTAGACCGCAACGGACGACGTATCTCTAATGCCTTCTTCGAAGGCGAGGATACCTTTGAAAAATTCCGCCGCGATCAAACCATGGTCGGTTACGAATTCGAGCACCGTTTCAACGATGCACTCAGCGCCCGCCAACGGCTGCGCTACACCGAAACCGATGTCGAGCTGGATCAGGTATATGCCTTTGGCTGGGCCTCGGCCACCGAACTCGCGCGCTACTACTCTGGTGGCGACGAGTCGCTTGATGCCCTCACCGTCGACAACCAGCTGGAAGCCAGGCTGTCCACCGGTGCTTTGAACCATACGCTCTTGTTCGGCCTGGACTATCAGCAACGCGACAACGACGTGACCTGGACCTCAGGCGCCTTCCCGACCATCGATGCGTTCAACCCAACCTACGGCGCAGGCCCCAGCGTCATGTACCCAGAGGTGCGCCAGCACCGTGCGCTGGAGCAAACCGGCGTTTATCTACAAGATCAGATGTCCTACGGCCACTGGCACGCCAACCTGGGCCTGCGCCACGACTGGGTCGACATCACCAATACCGACCAGGACAGCGGTGACACCAGTTCACTGAATGATACCCAGTCGAGTGGCCGCGCCGGGCTGCTGTATCGCTTCGACAGCGGGGTCGCGCCTTATCTCAGCTATACCCCATCGTTCAGCCCCAACAGCACCACCGACCAGAACGGCGACCTGCTGGCCCCGTCCGAAGGCGAGCAGGTGGAGCTGGGGGTGAAGTATCAACCTCCTGGCACTCGCGACCAGTACAGCATTGCCCTCTTTGATATCACCCAAGAGAATGTGGCCACCAAACTGCCCAATGAAACCTTCCATCGCGCCACCGGCAGAATCGAGTCCCGTGGCGTCGAGCTAGAGGCGCACCATCGGTTCACCGACGCCCTCTCCGTGCAGGCTGCTTACAGCCACACCGATGTCACGTTAGCCAAGACCGACGATGCCAATGAAGGCAACCGCAGTAATCAGGTTCCCCGACACCAGTTGGCCGTGTGGGGCAACTATACCTTCCAGTCAGGTGCCTTGGCGGGTGTGGACACAGGTCTTGGCCTTCGCTACCACGCAGATATCCAGGCCGATGATGCCAACACCGAAAAAGTGCCCAACTACACCCTGGTCGATGCCACCTTGGGCTACGACCTGGGTCGCGTGGGCCTCGACAACATGTCAGCGCGGCTCAATGCCACCAACCTGCTGGATAAAGAGTACGTGGCCTCCTGCTACGACCTGAATTTCTGCTATTTCGGTGCCGAGCGCAGCGTCACAGCCTCGTTCCACTACTCGTTCTGAACGACCCTCTCCCGCAGCCTCATGACATGAGCGGCTGACTGACAGTCAGACATCCAGCCGCTCGCTATCATCGAGTGTTGCTTTCAAGGCAACAAACTCACCCTGCCAGGCACTCGTTCCTGCACATCAAGTCGCTTAGCGTTATAGAAGCCCCATAACGACACAGACAACGGCACCAGAGGACAGGAAATGCCTTATACCCCCTTTTTCAATGACGCACAGGTCGAAAAAGCGGTTGCCATTCGGCACCAGCTGCACCAACACCCAGAGCTGAAGTTCGAGGAGACGCAGACCGCCCGCCTCGTGGCCCAGCGCTTGCGCGACCTGGGGTATCACGTGACCGAAGGTTTGGCGACCACCGGCGTCATGGCCGAGCTGGACACCGGCCGCCCCGGCCCCGTGATCGCCTTTCGGGCCGATATGGATGCCCTGCCCATCAGGGAAGCCAACGCGTTCGAGCACCGCTCCCAGCGCGACGGGCTGATGCATGCCTGCGGCCACGACGGGCACACCGCCACGCTGCTGCTGGCCGCAGAAGCCATCATCGCCCAGCGCGACCAGCTTTGCGGCTACATCAAGCTGCTGTTTCAACCCGGTGAAGAGGGCGGCAACGGTGCGGATAAAATGGTCAAGGCCGGCGTGCTCCAGCACCCGCAGGTAGAGGCCATTTTTGGCTACCACAACCGCCCAGGCTTTCCCGCAGGGCAGCTGTTCGTCAAACCCGGCCCGGCCATGGGCGGTAACGATACCTTCAAGATCACCTTGTCGGGCGTATCGGGCCACGCTGCCATGCCGCATCTGGCGGTCGACCCCATTTATGTGGGGGCGTCGCTGGTGCAGCAGTTGCAAGGGCTGGTGGGCCGCCACAAATCACCGTTGGAAGCTGGCGTGATCACCGTGGCCGCCTTTCATGCGGGCGATGCCGCCAATGTCATTCCGGGCACGGCAGAGCTGCTGGTCAATATTCGCAGCGACCGTGAAAGCTCACGCAACGCCCTGGTGGGCAAACTGGAACAAGTGGTGGCCGGGGTGTGTGCCGCCCACGGCGCCCACTTCTCGATGGAGCATCAGCACCAGATTCCGCCGCTGGTCAACGACGCCGAATGGTCACGGCAGGTGCTGGCCATCGCTACCGAGCAGGGGGTCAGCCCAGACATCCAACAGCTGGATTACATGCCCACCATGGGCGCCGAAGATTTTGCCTTCTACCTGCAAGAGGTGCCTGGCTGCTTCTTCTTCGTGGGCAATGGCGACAGCGCGTACCTCCACAACGAACATTACGACTTCAACGATGCCATCTTGCCGGTGGCCGCCGGGATGTTCGTGGCGCTGGCCCGTTCACTGCTCCAGCGCCGTTGAGCGACACCTCCAACACGATTGCAATAACAACGTCTCAACAAGGATTCACTCATGCAAGGTGTTCTGACTTCCATTGAACGGGTGGGCAACAAGCTGCCGCACCCCTTTATTCTGTTTACTGTGCTCGCCGCCCTGGTGGTCGTTGTCTCGGCCCTGCTGTCGGCACTGGGCGTCTCGGCCATCAACCCCCAAACCGGCGACGAGGTCGTCGTGCGCAGCCTGCTATCGGCCGAGGGGGTCGAGTTCATGCTGACCAGCGTGGTCAGCAACTTCGTGAACTTTCCGCCGCTGGGGCTGATTCTGGTGGTGATGTTCGGTATCGGCCTGGCCGACAAGGTGGGCTTGATGTCGACGCTCATGCAGGTCAGCGTGGCCAAGGCTCCCCCGTCGCTGCTGACGTTTTGCGTCTTCATGGCAGGCATTTGCGGCAGCATTGCATCAGATGCCAACTACCTGATTTTGATTCCCCTGGCGGCCATGGTCTATTACTCCGTTGGCCGCCACCCGGTGGCCGGAGCCGCGGCGGCCTATGCCGCCGCCGGGGCTGGCTTCGATGCCAGCCTGTTCATCACCGTCGGGGATGCGCTGTTCGCGGGCATCACCACGGAAGCAGCGCGGCTGGTCGACCCAGAGGCGTATGTCTCGCCCGTCGACAACTACTACTTCGTTGCCTGTTCGGTCTTCGTGCTGGCGATGGTCGGCACCTTGCTGATCGACAAGGTCGTGGAGCCCCGTCTGCAGCGCACGCTGCCCATGAGCAAGGACTTCAAGACCGACGTGGTAACCCCTGAGCTGACCGCTTCGGAACGCCGGGGCCTCAAGCGCGTGGGGCTGGCAACGCTGGCGTACATCGCGCTGGTGTTACTGGCCGTGTTGCCGGAGGCCTCACCGCTGCGCAACGATGACGGCGGTTTGATTCCCTCGCCGTTTTTGAGCTCTCTCGTTCCGCTGATGTTTCTCTACTTCGTGACGATTGGCCTGGTGTATGGCATCACCACGGGCAAGATCACCAGCAGTCGCGACGTTCCGCAGCGCATGGCCGAATCTGCCAGCGACCTGGCCCCCACGCTGGTGCTGTTCTTTGCCATTTCCCAGTTCATCGCCTATTTCGGCTGGTCGGCACTGGGGCAGTATATCGCCATCGAGGGCTCCAACATTCTCCAGAACACGGGCTTCACCGGGCTGCCGCTGGTGGGCGCGTTCATCGTCATGAGCGCCACCCTCAACATCTTCATGACCAGCGGCTCGGCCCAGTGGGCGCTGATGGCACCGGTGTTCGTGCCCATGCTGATGATGATCGACTTCGACCCGGCCTTCGTGCTGGCGATGTTCCGCATCGGCGACTCCAGCACCAACATCATCTCGCCCATGAGCCCCTACTTTTCGGTGGCACTGGTGTACATGCAGCGTTACAAACCGGACATGGGGCTAGGCACCTTGATCGCCACCATGCTGCCCTTGGCCATGGGCTTTTTGCTAGCCTGGTCGGCGTTTCTGATGTTCTGGTTGATGATGGGCTGGCCCATCGGCCCAGGGGTCTACATGATGGCGAACTAGCCTTACTGCATCGCTTTCATCAGCTTCCACAAATAGTCGGCAGCGGGCGACAGCCTTCTGCCGACGCGACGTACCAGATTGCCCTGGCTGCGGGCGGCCATGGGGTGATCGATGGGCACCGCCTGCAGCAACCCTGCCTCGATCTCGCTGCGCGCCGCCGCCGCCGTCATGAACGCGACACCCACCCCCGCACTGGCCATGCGCCGGGCCACCGAATGCAAATTGCAGCGATACGCAGGCGTGGCTGGCTGCCCCGCTGCTGCAAACAGGGCATTCACGAACTGCTGCGACCCGGACACCTCCGGCAGGAAGATCAACTTCTGCTGCAACAGCTCTGCCACGCTCACGCTGGACTGCCTGGCCAAAGGGTGAAACGGCGCCACCAGCGCACACAGCGGCCCCCGCTCGAACGAGTGCACCACCAGCCGAGGGTCCGAAATAGGGCCATAGGTAATGGCGATGTCCACTTCATCGTTCGCCACCATGTCATGGGGTTCACGCGGGTAGTAGATGCCGGTCTTGATCTCGATCAGCACCTCAGGGTAATGCTCGGCAGCGCGCCGCATCACGTGATTGATGAAACTGTCCACGAACCCATCCCCCACCGACACCACGACCTTGCCCGCCTGCAAATTGCGCAGCCGCGCCAGCGTATCGGTCAGCTCGGCATTCAAGCGCCGCTGGGCCAGAAAGCCTTCCACGACCAACTGGCCAGCCTCGGTAAGCATCACATGACGTCCCTGGCGCTCTAGCAGCGCCATACCCAACGCCTGCTCCAGCGAGCGCACCTGCCGACTCACCACGGAAGGGTTCAGCTGAAGATGCTCGGCCGCCGCGCGAATCCCCCCGCAGCTACTGACTTCCAGCAGGTAGAAGGCCCGTTTATCGAGAAGGGTCATAGGCGTCACCAGAATCGTCTCCAGGCGTGGAAAGGGCACTCTTTCGTTGCAATTAAAACAACACTTTCAGGATTGCATAGTCAACACGACAACCTCTACGCTGCTTGAGAGGCCCGTGACTGCCAGCCTATTCGTTTAACTGACAACTCACAGCAGTTTACTCGGCTCATGACTTATTAAAAAAACAGCGTCACAACAACTTTCCCGTCGTCATCTCGCACGGGAACACAGGAGACGAACATGATGTTTGATGCATCTCGCAAGTCGATCAAAACACTAGCCACTGCCTGCCTGGTGGGTAGCGCCATGATGGCCACACAGGCCATGGCGCAAACCACCATCAACCTGGGTTACAACGGCGCACCAGACCCCGATAAAAATGCGGTGCATGTGTTTGCCACCAACCTGCAATCACTGGTCGAAGAGAAAACCAATGGCGAGATCCAGCTTCGCCTTTACCCCAATAGCATGTTGGGTGAAGAGCAGGAGCGCATGGAGCAGACCATGAGCTCGCCCATGCTGAATATCGCGTCCTTTGCAGGCGTGTCGCCGATTGCCGATGAAATTTTTGTCAGTGCCATCCCGTTTCTATTCGATGACTTCGATGCTGCACGCGACTTCTTCGATGAAGGCAGCTATTGGCAGGAAGTCGAGAAAGTCGTCAAAGAGCGTTCAGGCATCGACATGTTGGCGGTCGTTGAAGAGGGCGGCTTTTTAGCTTTTACCAACAACAAGACGCCTATCTCTCACCCTGATGACTTCGCAGGTCTGCGCTTTAGAGCCATGGACCCCAGCCAGGTCGCCCTGTACGAAGCCTTTGGCGCATCCGGCACCCCCATCCCGTGGACTGAAGTGTATATGGCGCTGCGTACGGGCGTCGCCGATGGCCAAATGAATCCCCCCATGTACATCATTCTGGGCAGCCTGCATGAGGTACAAACCTACCTCACGCTGGCCAACATCCAGTACTCCAATCAGTTTCTGGTGGGTAACGGTCAGATGATCGAGGGCTGGGAGGAAGAGACGCGCAACGCTTTCCTGGAAGCCGTCGCGGAAGCCAACCAGCAGGCTCGCGAGCATAATGAGGCCCAGGTCGAAGAACGCATTGCCTACCTGGAAGAGCAAGGCATGGAAGTCATTCGCCCCTCGGAGGAAGAGCTGCTGGCCTTTCGGGAAATTGGTCAGCCCGCTTACCTCGAATGGCTCCGCGAACGCGGCATTGACCAGCACTGGATAGCACTGGCTCTGGAAGATGCCGGGCAAGAAGAGCTACTCGACTAGCCGCTCGTACTGCGCTCATCCACTCAGCGGGGACAATGGTCAAGCCGTCCTCGCTGACTTCACCTTGCGGACAAGACTCTCATGCACGCGCTTCGAACTCGCATGCTGGCGGTGACCCGCCCGCTTTCCCTGACGGTGGCTGCCCTGCTGCTGCTCACCAACCTGGGGGTCATCATCTATGGCGTTATCATGCGCTACTTCGTCGGTGGAGCCCCCATCTGGACTGACGAACTTTCCCGCTTTCTCATCATTGGTACGGTACTAATCGCTGCCGGGGCCGTGTGGGTCGAAGGCAGCCATATGCGTGTCGCATTGATGGAGCGCCTGCTGCCTGCACCACTGGCACGTTTGCTCAACCTCTATCAATGGCTGTTGACCCTGGGCGTGGCCGTAGGGGCTGCCTGGGTAAGCTATCGCTATGCGCAGTCGGTCAGCATGTTTACGACGTCAGGGTTAGGCGTAAGCCGCACCCTGCCGCTCATGTCCATGCCGATTGGGTTTTCGCTGTTGGCCTGGCACGTCTTTTGGTATGGGCCCGCGCCGTTGCCAGGCCTTCTGGAGCCCACTCCCCAAGAGCAAATCGATGCAGGGGAACCGTCATGATTCTGGCCATGTTGGGCGTCTTTCTGGTACACGTGCTGCTCGGGCTACCGCTGTTCATCGCGCTGCTCACGACGGCACTGGTCGGCTTTTTATTCGTTGACCCGACCATGATCCCGCGCATGATGCCGCAGCAATTCTTTGGCGGTATCAATGCCTTTTCTCTCATGGCCATTCCCCTTTTCATCCTGGCCGGCAACCTGATGAATGCCAGCGGCCTGACCGAGCGGTTGATGGGGCTGGCCCGCTTGCTGGTCGGCCACCTACGCGGAGGCATGGGGCATGTCAACGTGGTGTCCAGCGTCTTTTTTGCAGGCGTCAATGGCTCTGCGGTCGCGGATACCTCGGCACTCGGTTCACTGTTGGTGCCCGCCATGGAAAAAGAGGGCTACTCACGCGCCTTTGCCGCAGGCCTCACCGCCGGTAGTTCGCTCATAGGGCCGATCATCCCTCCGAGTATTTTCATGATCCTGTATGCGTCGCTAACGAATACTTCTGTCGGTGATCTATTCCTGGCGGGCATTATTCCAGGCCTGCTGCTCGGCGCCGCCTTCATGGGCATGAACGCCTGGTACGCCTGGCAAGTGGGCCTGCCGAAAAGCGGCAAACTGCCCAGCGTCAAAGCGATTGGTCTGGCCACGCTCGTCGCGCTGCCAGCGCTCATCGCACCGGTGATCATTGTGGCGGGTATCGTCCTGGGGATCGTCACTCCAACGGAGTCTGGAGCACTCACTGCGCTCTACGTGGCGCTGTGCGGTGTCGTGCTAGGCGGGCTGAACATCACTCAGTGCTGGCAAGCCATCAAGGATACCGCCCGTTTGACCTCGGCTATTTTCCTGATCATGGCCGCCTCGGCCACGATCAGTTGGTTATTGTCCTACGCCCAGGTGCCTCAGCAGTTCGTCATGCTGCTCGCCCCCTATGCGGAGAGCCCAGTCATCATCTTGCTGCTGCTCAGCGCCATCACCTTCATGACGGGCATGTTCATGGAAGAAGTGTCTGCCCTCATGTTGCTGACACCCATTTTTGCCCCCGTCGCCATGATGGCCGGTATCGATCCGGTGCACCTTGGGGTCATCATCACGCTGAACATCACGATTGCGCTCATCACCCCACCCATGGGTGCCTGCGTCTTTGTGGCAGCCGCCGTGAGCCGACTGGAAATCGTCTCGCTGTTTAAAACCATCTGGCCCTTCGTGCTCACTGCCATTGCCGTATTGCTGCTACTGATTTTTTTCCCATCGTTGACGTTACTTCTGCCTAGACTACTTGGATAACCGAGATGCCCACTGCTTCAGCCACTGCTTCGACGGCCTTGACGGCCATTCCCGGTCAGCCCTCACCCGACTGGAGCACCGTCAGCCGTATTGCTATTCAGGAGTGTCACGAACGGCTGCTTCCCATGAGCCTGGCACCTTCCCCTATCGTGGTATTTCCCGCCTACGCCCGTTTGGGCATTCCCGGCGCCATTCCTGAGTGCTTCGTACGTGAAGGGGTATATCGAGCCTTGCTAGCCGTGGCGCGCTCTCTCCCTGAGGGCATCAAGCTACTGGTGCTCGATGGATGGCGACCCTGGCGTGTTCAGCAATACCTGTTCGATACGCTGCATGAAGCGATTCGGCATCAGCACCCTCAGGCAGAAGAGGCAGAGCTACTGACCCGAACACGTGAATTCGTTTCCTTGCCCAGTCGTGACCCTGCTGCGCCTAGCCCCCACCTCACCGGAGGCGCGGTGGATGTCACGCTCTGCGATGACGATGGCATCCCGTTGGACATGGGAACGCTGTTCGACGAAGCAGTGCCCGCGTCACATACCGACCACTACGAGCACCTCGACACGTCATCCACAGAGCAAAGGCACGTACGCGACAACCGTCGGCTGCTTTACCATGCCATGCGCCAACAAGGCTTCACCAATTTGCCCAGCGAATGGTGGCACTTCGATCTGGGTGACCAGCTATGGGCTCATTATGGAGGTCACCCGCACGCCCGTTACGGTCCGGCAGAGCTCGATACCATCGAAAACCGCTGGCGACGTCACATCCGTTAACACAAGCGAGGGGCATCGGCAGAGAAAAAACGCATGCCCCGACGCAGGTGCTCGACACAGGTAGTCGCGGCGACGGTCAGCTGGCGGCCTTCCAGACTCACGATCTGTGCCCGCGCACCGCTCATGATCGGATAGGCCATGGGCAGTGCAGTGATCTCGCCTCTGGCTATTTCATCGGCAACCGTCAATTCAGGCATGAAGGTCACCCCGATGCCTGAACGCACGAAGTTCTTGAGAACCGACACTGAGTTGGTGTGCAGGCGAGCATCCAGATAACGGCGCTCCTGATGGGCTACCATGTTGACCATCTGACGCATACCAAACGGGTTATCCATCAGGGCCAACGGCCAAGGCTCGATATCGCTCAAGTGGGCAGCCCGTGACAGGCGCCCAAGGGGGTGCTCTGGTGGCACGATCAGGTCCAGCGGTTGCCGCGTTTCCACATGGCAATGTATCTGCGGGTCTACGGGGGGCGCATAGAGTAACGCCAGGTCGACCTCCATCTCCTTCACCAGGGTCATGGCTTCATTGACGCCCGCCATGCGAATTTCCACCTTGATACCCGAAAAACGCGACATGAACGCCCCCAGGGGCGCCGCAATCAGGTCAGCAATAAACCCTTCACCGACGGCAATGCGCACCTCACCTCGAGCCATTTCCTGAATGGCCATCAATTGGGACAGCACGGCCTCTTCCGACAACCGCTGAGCATGATAGTGTTGAATGAGCAGCCGCCCTGCCTCGGTAGCCCGCATGCCGCCACCGTGACGCTCGCATAGCTGCACACCCAGCTCCTCCTCCAGGGCTTTCAACTGTCGGCTGAGTGCAGAGGCATCCACATTGATATGCGCGGCGGCCCTCCGCAATGAGCCACGGCGTACCACCTCGTTTAGATATAACAGCGCACGCTGGCTAAGCATGTGTAATCCTTGAATATAAAATTCAGCAAGAACTGGTGCATTGATCGCGCCGTAGCACAATCCATCATGCACACCTCTCAGCACCAGCTCAATGGATTCGATATCAAGGAAACCGCATCTTCATGCGCTAAAGGTTGGGGAGGTCATGAACCTGCAAAGACGCTCAAGGCTCTACCTTTGCCTGAGCAGAGGCCGTAATAATCTCGCCACCATGATCGGTCTTGCAGCCCAGGTAAGCCGTGGACCTTCCATCATGACTAGAGTGGCTGGAGCCTTCGATGATGGTAGCCCCGCAGCCGGTTTTGTCGCCTACCCGCGCCACGGGCTGGCCCTCTACCTGAGAGGGCGAACCGGAGACGATTTCCGTGGTGCCGTGGCCGGGGATGGGGCAGCGATGGAGGTCGCCTTTGCGGGCAATGGGTTTCATATGCCGGTCAACACATCCGCCACTCGCCACTGACCGTCGCGAGATTTATAGAATACGACCGGAAAACTGGCATAGCGCTCACTACCGCTCGGTGGGTGCTCCCAAAGAATTGGAGTGGGCTGAATGCGCACCAGCCGTCCCTCGGCAAGAAACTCGACCTGATCATCCTGCGGAGCATCGCTCCAAAACAACGGCTGTAAAACTTCGCCTTCTGCCCCTACACGCTCATATCCAGATAACCCATGACGGGTATCATCGATAAACTGTCGAGCAGAGTCATGTGTTGTAAGCATATACGCCGTACGTGCCCATACTGGCTCCAGCTCCTCAAAGATAGCCTCAGTATTATCACGCTCTATCAACCCGTGGAGATGGCGGTAGGCCTCGCGCAACTCCCGACGTAGCTCAGGGGAATCCTCTAGCACCACCGCGTCACTTTCCCAATGGAAGGGCGGGATGGGGTCATCAACGGTAAAAGTTATGTCCAGCCGATAACCATCGGCCGTCCAGCCACCGCCGAAGATGATATTATCGATCTCAGAAAGCTGAGGATGTGCATCGGTGCGCAGGTGCGCTTGGTGAGCAACTCGTTCTTCTTCACCTGCGGTGGTGTCCAAGTGTTCGAACTTACCCTCCTCTTCATTGAATCGCATGCGCACCAGGTGAATACGTTCGCGCTCTTGGGTGGTCCACTGATTACGCCCAACGGCGATATCGATCTCGACACCGTCATGCAAGGCGTAGAGATACTCACCTGTCTCGGGATCTTGTTCAGTGATGGGTGAAAACAGCAGGGAAAGGGTGTTTTCACCCTGCTGCAGATTCATGCCGATATTGGGCGAATAATCTGCATAGGCCACTCTATGATTATCGCGTACGAAGATATCATTGACCCGCAGCGACCAAGCTACTTCTCGGGTGTGGATATAGGCGCTATAGCGATACTCAAAATTGTTAGCCATTACTGCTCCTTGCCAAACGATGATTGTCAGAAATACGAAAACCAGAAACCTCAGTACGCTTGCCATTCTGTTACCTCGGGTGACCATATTGAAAAATTTCTACCTTGCGGGGGTGTCTCTGGGCGTTGGTTTGCCATCGTCTCTGCTGCCGCTTGCGATGAAGCGATATCGCCCCTTACCTGCGTGAAAAAATCACTGGCCTGAGCAGCCCTCTCAAGCGAACCGCCTAACTCGGGGCCGGTTTGACTGACGTTCTCATCCTCATTATTACGTGTTCTCACTTCCGCATACGCCGTTAGCGTCACAATTACGCCCTCGAACTCATAGCGCTTCTGTCGCTCGCCTTCTTGCATGCGCATAGCCCATATCCAGGCGGTATGCAGCGAGCCACTGGCTCCAGCCCTGGCACTAAAGACCCACACCTGGGCTTCGATTTCTATGGCAATCTCAGCCTGCCCGTTGATCTTGAACTCACCACCAAACTGCTGCTGAATACTGGCGTAGGTGGTATCGATGCTGCCGTTGGCCGGAATGACAACACGTACTCCACTATCAATCGAATGCCGCAAACTGCCCGTGGCGGCCATCTCGAGATAAGCATCAAGCGTTCCCGTGACATACTCCCCGGCGGCCATACGTGCACGCGCCTCACGGATGGCTGGAGCCACCGGAGAAACAGCCATCGCCAAGGCATCAATAAAGTCGAGCTTGCCAGAAACACCGATGCTGAGCGTCGATTCAAGGCTGGAGATAACAAGTTGGAGGTCAGGCGTACCGCTGACAGCCATTAATTCAAAGCCCTTTGGCTCGAAGGTTAACGCTTTGTTGAGCTGTATGCCGGAGGCATAACGGGAACGATCCAGCATCGAGCGGTCTTGTGTATTACCCACAGAGACATAGCGATCCATGGCACCAATGATGCTGGCCATAGTACCGACGAGCCCCGGTGCTTCACTTCCACTATCCAGGGCCTGCCCAGTATTAGCCTCACCACCTGCAGTGCCCTCTGCTGACAATTCGTAAGAGGCAAACTGCCCAGTCAGACTACCCTTGGCCTCCGCTGAGGCGGTAATACCTGCAGTGGTAAAGCCAATATGACTAGCCAATTCCAACTTACCGTCCAGCTTAGCGTAGGGAAATGTGAGCACCCGGCAAGGCATTCCCATCGCGGGATCTGTTAGACATTGCATCGGGGTAAAAGTAGCACCTGCCGCACCTTTCACTGTTGAGCTAATAGTCAGCATCGCATCCATGGCAAACAGCGCATGCAACACGTTTTCCGGTACATATTTTTTCAATGCCAGTGTCATATTGAGAGCGTGAGAATAGCCAGTGGCTACTTCCACCTTTTGCTCTTCAATCTGCTGACGGCCATTTACCAGACCACTTGTAGTCAGTCGAGGACGATCAAGATGGCCTGCCTGACACTTTTGTCCCTCCCATTGCGCTTGCACCTTAGCGACTAAATGCATGTCTTCCTGCTCTTTTGCGATAACCAAAAGAGTGGTCGCAAAGCAGGGTTGAGGTCCGGCTTCTATACGTTCGGGGGGCCAGGTAATCTTTCGTGAGCTATCGCTGCTATCCGAAATAGTGCCTGAAATGAGGCAGCAGGGCTCGTTGGAGCGACACTCAACACATGCTGCCGTAAAGTCAGGATCAAGCGCTTCACCATCACCAGGCTCGGGGGGCAACAGACTATTGGTAAGCGGTTGACCATGATTACCCCCAAGCTCGACCCACCGGTTAGCCCATGCATTCATCACGTGGCTTTCTGCACCACTCGCACCGTTATCGCCTCTTCGTTGAAGAGCTTTGGTGATTTCATTTTCAATCGTCCGACGCTCACCTTCCGAGAAGCGGTCACCGTCCGACGCTAAGATATATAAAAGGTCTTCTGCTGTCGGGTTGTATGTCATGGAGCATTCCCTAATGGAGGAGCGTCTTGACGCCACGTGATATCGTGTTCACGTGAGGCCGCTTGGCGCTGCATAAAATCATGCTGTAGGCGTGCGCCCGGTAGCCACTTCTCAATCCATTGGCGCTTTTGCCAAGCAAGCTTGCCAGCATCGTTCAATACATTGACAGCATCTGGATAATGCCGAGGAAACTCGTTACCTAGTGTTAAAACACACCTTGTTAACGTCCTCGTCTGTTTTTTTGATGTCATACCATGCTGTTTTCCAAGCTGGCATGCAGTCTCAATAGCTGCTAATACATCCCCTATTGGGCATTCGGGATAGTGTCTGCCTAGCTCACGCGCCATAAATAGCTTGGCTCGTCCATTATGTAGACTGCCGAAAGAAACAAACTCATCTGGCCCTATCGCAAACTGCCGCCCCTGGCCGTTGGCGGCGCGGGCATCGTCGCTAAGGGCGACGCGCACTAGCCTTCCCTTTACGTCGTTGGCATCAGTGTCCAGTTCCATTGCGGGGATGAACTCAAGTTCCGACGGCAACGTCATCAACGGCGAGGCGGGCACGATCAGGGCCTCTATCGGAGCCATCAAGGCGGCGAGCTTCCAGGGTGCCAGGGCCTGGCTCATATCCAACGCTACCCGGGGGTCGTAGAAACGGAAGTAGACCGGGGCCTGGTCGTTGGCGGGGGTCCAGAGCATGGTGAACTTGCGCAGGTGGCTGCGCAGTTGCTTGAGGGTGGCGTGGGAGTGCAGCAAAAGGCCCCAGTGCTGATCTTGGGGCAGGCTTTCCAGCCAGGTGCGTATCTCACTATCGGCTTCAATGCGCACCAGCCAGGGGGCGTTGGCGCGGGTGGCGTCGTCGGTGGAGGCATACAGGCAGGCGCTGTGGGCCTCGGCCTGGCCAAGGCGGGCCATGGCTTCTCGGCAGTTCACCCCGTCGATGACGGCCCAGAGCGGCGGCCGGTGGGGGGCAAACAGTGCTTGCCAGCGGGTCTCTTGGTAGTTCACCGATGGTGTGGGCGGCGCGGGGTCAGGCTCCGGGGTGGGTTCCGGTAACAGAGGCAGCATCTCGCCATACGCCACCGGGTGGCGTGGCGAGGTGGTATGGGCCAGCTCCACTAGCCCTTGCACCAGGCCTTCGCGGCGGCAGCGCTGGAGCAGGGTTTCAATGGCCTCGAGTCGGAGCAGCCCTAGCCCATCCTCGTGACACTGCTGCTGTAACAGCGCTCGGACCTGGGCTTCGTCGTCGGCCAATACCGCCGCCACGGTGACGGCTTCGTCGGCGTCTTCTTCCCAGCGGCGGGCGCTGGGGGAGTGGGCCATCACGTGGCAGCGGGCCAGCCAGTAGTCGGGCGTGGCCATGGGTTACTCCCCGGCGAGCGGGCAGTGGGAGACAAACGGGCTGCCTTCCCCGGCGGCGGCTTCCAGCACGGCGGGAATGCTGGGTAGCGCCGCCGCACTGGGCGATGCCGAGCCGACATTGAGCACCGGGGTGACATCCACGCTGCCCCCGCTGACTACCAGCGCGGCGCCTCCGGCGACCAGGGTGATTTTGCTGGCATCGAGGATCAGCTCGCCATCGGCTTTCAAGGTGATGTCGCCATTGACGTGGGTCTGGTAGCTGCCGCCCACCGTTAACCCGCGGTCACCGTCGATCTGTTCGGTGTGGTGCGTGCGAACGGTGATATCACGATTGCCATCGATGGTTTCGACGCGGTCGTTGGCCACGGCCAGGTAGGAGTTGTTGCCAATGGTGGCGGTGTCATCGAACTCGACCCGCTTCTGGCGGGAGTTGAGGACATGCAGCTCCAGGTTTTTCTGGGCGTGCAGATAGATGAACTCTTCCCCGGCCTTGTCTTCGAAGCACAGCTCGTTAAAGCCTTCCCCCTGGTGGGTCTGGGTCTTGATGGTGGTGCGGGTCTTGTGTTCCGGGAGGAGGTACGGTGGCGTATTGGCGGCATGGTACGTGCGTCCGGTGATCAGCGGTTGATCCGGGTCACCTTCCAGGAACGAGATCGTGACCTCGTGCCCTATCCGCGGAAGGGCGATACTGCCGTAGCCTGCCCCTGCCCAACCGTGTGATACCCGTACCCAGCAGCTGGCGGATTCATTCGGCTCCGCGTCGCGATCCCAGGGAAACTGCACCTTGACCCGGCCATACTCGTCGCAATAAATCTCTTCCCCCGGGGGCCCTACCACGAACGCGACCTGCGGGCCGTCCACGCGAGGTTTGGGGTTGGGGGTGGGCCGCCAGGCGGTGTCGCCAGGCCCCAGCACCAGGGTATTGTGGTAGCGGGTCATCCCGCCTGTGTCGCTACTGGAGATGCTGTCTTCTTCCAGCGCTTGAGGCTGTTCGCCGTAGTGGGTGACCTCGATCAGTTGCCAGTCGCGATTGAGCGCTTCGGCATCGTGGTCGGTGAGCGTAAAGCGCGCCCCTGGGGCCAGCTCGGGCAGGTCACTTTCGGCGTGGGCCGTGATGGCGTCGCGACGCAGATATTCCAGTCGCGTGCGGGTAAACGGCTTGCCGGAAGCATCCTGCTTATAACGCCCTGGGTAGTCGTAGTACTCATAGTCGGCCCGTTGTCCGTGCTGCTCGACATCGCGGCCCTGATGCGCATGCAGCTGTGCATACCCGGGGTTCTTGAAGGTGTAATCCTTGAGCGTGGCGGACGAACTGGCCACCCGCGCCGTCTGGCGAAGTTGACGCACATGGCGCACGGGCGGTGTTCCCCCTGCGCGGCTGTGATAGGTGCGTTCGCCTAGTGTGTTGAGACGTGTGGGATCGTCGCTGAAGATCAGCCGGTGGGTGCCTGACGCGAAGGTATGGTAGTAAAACAGCCCCTCTTCAGCCGCGAGGCGTTCGATAAAGGCCAGGTCGGTCTCGCGATACTGAACACAATATTCCCGTTCGATAGGCTCACGTGCCACCTCGAACGTGATGTCACTCATGCCACGTTCCTGGCAGAGGGTGGTGATGATGTCGATGGGCGTGACGTGCTGAAAAATACGCGAGTTGTGGCGCAGCGACAGTCGCCACAGGGCGGGGCGTAACACCAGAGAGTAAAAGGTACGGCGATGGCCACGGTCGCCCTGAGAAAATTCGCTGACGATGCCATTTACCTGGCGCAGCGCTTCTCCGTTTTGCCAGACAGTGAGCGTGGCGTCACGGTCCAGTAGCTCGGCGGCATGGAGTTGGCCCTGGCGGCTGGCGACGTTGAGCGTCAGCTCAAAGGGGCGTGACAGGCCTTCACGGTGAGTAAAATCCACCACGGCGACATCGTCTACGCCTGGCAGTGACAAGGTAAAGTGAAGGCCATTCCCGTTCGCCATGACACCACTCCCTGGATCATCAAACGCTAATGAGAAGCGCTGATAGTAATCCGCGAGCGCAAAAAAGCAACGCCAGGCCTCTGACGGCACATCAATAACCTCAGGAAGAGATAGCACAGAGTCATGTGGGCGAAAGCCATTCGGCATCAATAATCAGTGGCTTGCCCTAGACATCAGGCTCAACGGCAAAGTATCCGCAGCGCCTCTTGTAAGAAATGTCTTACAAAATTTTAAGCAATGGCTTACATGCCAAAGCTATTTATCCACCTCGCCCCCTTGCTTTAAAAAAGCCCAGGCAAGCGCCTGGGCAAGGAGGATATACGGCGTTGCGTTACTCTAACGACTCATAGGGTAGTCCAACGTAATTTTCCGCAATGGTAACAAGGCCCGCGTCAGAGCTTGTCACGTACTCCAACTCAGCGAGCTGCATGCGGCTGTTGAAGTCTTCTTCATCCGAAAAATTGTGCAGCATCGAAGTCATCCACCACGAAAAGCGTTCTGCTTTCCAGATACGCTTCAAACACGTCTGCGAATAACGTTCGAGCAAGTCCGTTCTGCCTTCCTGATACACCTTCATCATTAACCGATAAAGTGTATGGACATCGCTGGCGGCCAGATTGAGACCTTTCGCCCCGGTGGGGGGCACAATATGCGCCGCATCACCAACGAGGAAGAGCCGCCCATACTGCATGGGCTCGACAACGAAGCTGCGCAGTGGCGCAATGCTCTTTTCGATGGATGGCCCCGTTACCAGTTGGTCAGCGACCTCTTGGGGTAAGCGACGTTTTAGCTCTTCCCAGAATCGCTCGTCAGACCAGTTTTCCACTTTTTCGTCCGAGGGGACCTGCAGGTAGTAGCGGCTGCGAGTGGCGGAGCGCATGCTGCACAGGCTGAAGCCGCGCGGGTGCCGAGCGTAGATCAGCTCTTCAGATACCGGGGGGGTATCAGACAACACACCCAACCAGCCAAATGGGTATACCTTTTCAAACGTTTTGAGGCGGTCCTGAGGTATCGACTGCCGCGAGACGCCATGGTAACCGTCACAACCTGCAATGTAGTCACAATCGAGCCGGACCGTTTCCCCATTTTTCTCAAAGGTGATGTACGGCTGGTCGCTTTCCAGGTCATGGGGTTGGACGTTTTCCGCTTCGTAGATGGTTCTTGCGCCAGCTTTTTCCCGGGCTTCCATCAGATCACGGGTCACTTCCGTCTGGCCGTAAACCATGACCTTCTTGCCACCTGTCAATTCATCAAGCGCAATGCGTACACGTCGGCCATCGAAAGCCAGCTCGAAGCCGTCGTGTGGGTATCCCTCTGCCTTCATTCGCTGGTCTACCCCGGCTTCCTCCAACAGGTCTACCATGCCTTGTTCCAGCACGCCGGCGCGGATACGGCTCAGCACGTACTCACCGCTACGGCGCTCCACAATGACGTTGTCAATGCCTTGACGGTGTAATAGCTGCCCAAGCAGTAAGCCAGAAGGTCCTGCGCCAATGATGGCCACTTGCGTCTTCATGGGGATGCCTCTTCGTTATCGTTATCCTGATACCTATGACTTGTATTTTTCAATGAAACAAAAGCGAATATAAGGCATCTTAAATATCAATTATTGGACTTTTACAATATTATTACCCAACCTTAGTAGTAAATATCGCTTTACGAAACGAGCAAGGGATTCAGGATGACGGCCTCTTCTACTCCACCGGTACCAGTCTTCAAGCTTTATGGTGAGACACAGCACTGGCCCACGCCGGACCTGCTGCACTGCGAGTCCATCGCGGAGCGTAGCCAGCTACATGACTGGCACATACGCCCTCACCGACACGTGGATCTTGTTCATATTCTATGGGTGCGCGAGGGGTCCGTTACGCTGGAACTGGAAGGCACGAGTCACTCATTACAAAGCGGCACGGTGATTATCGTGCCCGCCATGTCCATCCACGGCTTTCACTTTTCGCCCACTGTTCAGGGGCACATCATCACGCTGGCCAAACCCTTGGCAGACCATTTACACGCACTCATGGGTGAGCATAGCGCGCTCAGAAAAGCAGATTTCTACCCTTTGTCGTCCTCACACCAGGCGCAACGCATTACCACGCTGGTCAATCAGATCGACGAGGAGTACCAGCACCCCGCACCCTCCCGCCACAGGCTGCTAGAAGCCCTCATTCAAGCGTTGACGGTCGAGCTTTCACGCCTATGCCCCCCTGCCAATACGACGAAGCGCCCCGCTCTTCGGCAAAGCGATAAAGGGCAGCAGCATCTGGAGCGTTATCAGGCACTGATCGAGTCGCACTACCGCAGCCAACCCAATATCGAGCATTTGGCAGAGCAGATCGGGGTGAGTAATGCGCACCTGAACATGTTGTGCCGACAGATCGCTGGCCGCAGCGCGCTGCAGCTGCTTCACGAACGCATACTGTTAGAAGCCAAGCGCCAGCTCACCTATACCAACATGACGATTGGCCAAGTGTCTGACAGCCTGGGCTTCTCTGAACCGGCTTACTTCACGCGCTTTTTTAAGCGCAATACGGCACTGTCACCGCGCGAGTTCCGGCTGCGCCAAACGGCGAGTGACGAGACGCCTAAATAGGGTAGTGACGCGGCCCCAGCTGCATCGTCATCCAGCGCAGCTCGGTGAACTCTTCGATACCCGCCTTGCCGCCAAAACGGCCGTAACCACTGGACTTCGTGCCACCAAACGGCATCTGCGGCTCATCGTGTACCGTGGGGGCATTGATATGGCAGATACCCGTTTGCAAGCGGCTGGCCACTTTCATGGCACGGGCACTGTCCCGGCTGAATACCGCCGATGAAAGGCCGTACTCACTGTCATTGGCGATGCGAATGGCCTCTTCGTCGCCGCTGACACGTATCACCGCCACGACAGGGCCAAACGATTCTTCGCGATACAACCGCATGTCGCGGGTCACACCATCGACCACGGTAGCCTGCATCACGACGCCCTCGGCCTTACCACCTGCCGCGACACGAGCACCTTTTGACACGGCATCATCCAGCAGGCTATTCAATTTCTCACCGGACTGCGCGTTGATCAATGTGCCCAGAGCATTGCGTTCATCACGCGGATTGCCTGCTTTCAAGGCCTGCGCACGAGCGGCAAACTTGTCCACAAACGCATCCGCGATGCGGTGATCGACCACCACACGCTCGGTGGACATGCAGATCTGGCCTTGATTGAAGAACGCACCAAAGATCGCGGCATCCACGGCAGCCTCGATATCCGCATCCTCCAGTACCAGCAACGGAGCCTTGCCGCCCAATTCCAGCAGTACTGGCTTCAAGTATCTGGACGCTTGCTCGGCGATGATTTTGCCCACACCGGTCGAACCAGTGAAATTGATCCGCCGCACAGCGGGATGGGCAATCAGCGCACTCACGACATCCGCCGCGTTATCCGGTGCGTTGGTAATCACATTGACGATACCGTCGCCAAACCCCGCTTCTTGAAGCACCTCGCCAATAAGATGATGGGTCGCGGGGCACTGCTCCGAGGCTTTCAAGATCACGCTATTGCCGCAGGCCAAGGGGGTGGCGAGGGCGCGTGTACCCAGGATGATCGGGGCATTCCAGGGTGCGATGCCCACCACCACACCACAGGGCGTGCGCACGCCCATGGCCATGCTGTCCGGCACGTTAGAGGGGATGATATCGCCCTGAATCTGGGTCGTTAGCGCTGCTGCTTCGCGCAATACATCGGCGGCCACTTTGACGTTGAAGCCAGCCCAACCCACGGTAGCACCGGTCTCTTCTACCATGCGATCGATGAAGTCACCCTGACGGGCCTCCATGAGCTCGGCTGCTTTCAGCAGTTTGGCACGACGCTCGCCAGGGCCTGTTTGCGACCATACATCAAACGCCTGGCTCGCCACGTCAGCAGCCCTCTGCGCATCACCTGCACTTGCTGCCGCCGCCGTGGTGACAACCTCACCACTCAAAGGGTTCGTTCGGGTAAACGTGGCTTCGTGCTCTGCGGCCGTTGCTTCGCCTGCGAGCAGTAGCTGGATGGTCATCATGGTATTGGCTCCTTGTCAGCAAAGTCCTACAGCAGAAATACCGTGCTCAAGATGGGGAAAGCGATTAACAGCGCCAGACGTATCAAGTCTGAGACCACAAACGGCGCGACGCCTTTGAAGATTTCTCCTAAGCGCACATGCGGAGCCATGGCTTTGATCACAAAGACGTTCATTCCCACGGGCGGGGTCATAAGCCCCAGCTCCACGGTCAGTACGGTCAGAATACCGAACCAAACCGGGTCGATGCCCATGGCCTGAATGATCGGGTACACCACCGGAACCGTGATCACCAGCATGGCGATAGAATCCATAAACATGCCCAACACGAAGTAGAGCGCCAGAATGATGAGCACTACCACGAGCGGGGAAAGATCCAGCCCGTAAAGCATGTCCGTAATGGAAAATGAAATACGCGACACCGAAATGAAGTAACCCAGCGTTTCAGCCCCTACCAGCATGAAGAACACGACAGCAGATAGCGCCAGCGTCTCCTGCACGCTGCGCCACAGCTGAGCGCTGCGCATGCCTTTTACGAGCGCATAGATCAAGGTCGCGAATGCACCCACGCTGGCCCCTTCGGTGGGCGTAAAGGCACCAAAATAGATGCCTAGAATCATGACCAGGAAAACGCCAAAAAAGGGTACCAGGCCAGTGAGAGACACCAGCTTCTCTTTCCAGGGCGTGGGCTCCCCTGCGACCGCTAGAGAGGGACGCAAGCGCATTACGACCGAGACCGTCAACGCGTACATGACCAGGCCCATCAAGCCCGGAATCAAGCCTGCCATAAACATATCGCCCACCGACTGCTCGGTCAGAATGGCGTAGATCAGCAGTGCAATACTGGGCGGAATCATGATCCCCAGCGTGCCGCCCGCAGCGAGCGCGCCTGTCGCCAAACCACGGTGATAGCCGTAACGCTCCATTTCTGGCAACGCGACCCGAGTCATGGTGCTGGCGGTCGCCAGCGATGACCCGGAAATCGCCGAAAAAATCCCGCACGAACCAATCGCCGAAATCGCCAATCCGCCCTTCCAACCGCCGCAAATGGTTCGCGTCGAATCAAATAGCTTACCGGCCATGCCGGAGTGAGCAGCCAGAACCCCCATCAGAATGAACATCGGCACGGCGCTGAAACTGTAGTTGGAGAGCACTTCGACCGGCACCGTTTTAAGCTGCGCAATCGCGGCATCCCAGCTAATGATGCTGGCAAACCCGACCACGCCAACCACTAACATGGTCAACGCGACCGGCACGCGCAAGATCATCAGGACCAGCAAACAACCAAGGCCAATCGCACCGATCGCTTCACTCCCCATGAGTCCGCCTCCTCACCCCGGCCATAAACGATGCCTAGCAGGGCATGAAGGAAGCTGCGCACCCCTAACAACAGACTTAGCGCAGCAGCCATTTGATAAATGGGACCCATGGGCAGTCGCAGGTCTTGCGTCGTGGTGCCATGACGGGCCGCCGCCGAAGCCGAGTCCAGCAGACCTACGAACAGGATCAACCCGAGCGCCATGAAACCAAGAAAATAGAGGCCTTGCAGGCGGTTCTTGATGGTTTGAGGCAAGCGGTGTGAAAAAGCTTCTACCACCACCTGGCTTTTCTCGACATTGGCGGCCATCGCCGCTAATAGCGCAAACAGCATTAAATAGCTGACCAACTCGACGCTTCCGGAGACCCGCAGCGACATCGCGCCTTCGGTCACACGAGCAAGATAGCGAGTACTGACGTCGGCAATGGTGACGGCCAGCAAGCCAATCAGCGCGATGCCGGCCACCAGGCGGCAAACAAAGGCCAGCCAATGGCTGGCCCTATCAAGAACATGCTGCAACTGAAGAGTAGACGTCATGAGACCTTATCCCTGTTGGGCACCACAAGACTCGCTCGCCGCCAGGGCAGCTTCATACACCTCACGGGCTTGGCTCAAACCGCGCTCTTCCAGTTGAGTCAAATAGCTTTCAATGCCCGCTTGCAGCGGCGCTTGCCAATCCGGGTGCTCAAGGGGATTCTCAATTTCACGGATAGTGTGTCCGGCGTCGACGGCTTCCTGCTTACCTTCTACGTCAAGGCGATCAAACACTTCACCGGCCTTTTCGGCCCACTTCATGCCTGAGTTGTTGTCGATGACGGCTTGCTGCTCGGCAGACAGACTGTCATAGGTCCTCTGATTCATGGTGGCGACAAAAATCAACGTATAAAAAGGTACTTCGGTGTGATAACTGACCAGCTCATTCACGCGGAATCCTTTTAGACCTTCCCAAGGGAAGCTCAGGCCATCAATGACCCCGCGCTGCATGGAAGTATAAATATCTGGGGCAGGCATCCCCACCGGGCTCGCTCCCATGTTTTCGAGCATTTCTCCCGCCACGGCGGTGGGACGCCGAATGCGCAGCCCTTGCAGGTCAGCGGGCGTCTGCACGTCGGTGTCAATGGTGTGGATACCGCCTGGGCCGGTGGTAAACATGAAGAGGGGACGCGTATCTTCATACTCGGCATCCAGATGCCCATCATCGTAAAGCGTCTGCAAGACGCAAGCCCCCTGAGTAGCCGTCGAGGCTATCCCTGGCAGCTCGACAATTTGAGATAGAGGAAAGCGGCCTGCGGTGTACCCTTGGGCAGTGGCCCCAATATCCGCGATACCGTTGGCCGCCGCCTCATAAATGGAATCGGGCTTGGCCAAAGTGCCAGCAGGAAACATCTGGATAGTGAGTTCGCCATTGGACTCTTCGGCAATCGTATCCGCCCATGCTTGCAGAACATCTTCATTCACTCCCGACGCACCGGGCCAGAAGTGGGCCATACGTAACGTGCTAGCCTGAACAGAGCTTGCAACAAGGCCTGTAATAGCAGCCACAAGGAGGCATTTGGAAAAATGTTTGTTCATGGAGGCTCCGGCTTATTATTGGACTATTTGTAGTTCGCACAGCGAATTCAAGTTCGCCACAACCCACACATTAGTCCACTATCTACCGTGAAGCCAATCGACATTCGTCTATGTCAAATGCGCCATAACGGTGCCATTTCATGAACAAAACCAGCGCCCTGAATACTCCTTAAAGAAACGGATACAAAAAGCACTTTGAGTAAACAAAGTTGGACTTTTCAAATATTTCTGAATTGTTATCAACATCAAAAAAAGCGCTGCGTAACAACCCGCAGCGCTTTTTCGTTAAAAGACCAGTCAACGAGGTGATTTAAAAATCAAAAAACACCGTCTCCCCCTCACCCTGCAGGCGGATATCCAGCCGATAACGCACCTTGCCGTCCACCTCTTCGCGCTTGGCGATCAGCGTTTGGCGGCGCGCCGGTGATTCAATGCGCGACAGCACCGGACACTGGTCGTTCGCAGCCCCTTCGTCATCGAAATAGAGCCGGGTCTGCAGGTGGATATTCACCCCTCGCGCAAAGATCGCCAGGTTGATATGCGGCGCCATGCGCTGGCCGCTGGGGTGCTTTACTGCGCCGGGTTTGATGGTGGTCAACGACCACTCGCTGCCACGATCAAAGGTGGTGGCCGTGCGGCCAAAGCTGTTGAACGGCTTGCTCAGGTCATAGTCGGCCTGGTAATCGCCGTTCGCATCGGCCTGCCACGCTTCTAAAAACGCATCGCGCACCAGATCGCCGTTGCCGTCAATGACGGTGCCCACCACCTCGATATGTTCACCCTGGGCGTCAGGCCTGGCCATCTCGCTCCAGATCTCTTCATCCCGCGTCGGGTTACCGGCAGCCGCGAGGGCAAGGCCGATATGCACGTAAGGGCCAGCGGTTTGCGAGGCGGTTTCGCGCAGCATGAGTGCACTGGTCGGCTGACTATTGGGTTGAATCACAGGTTGCTTCATCCTTCGTCCCCTGACCTTATTGATTTTCAAAGAAAGTTTGCAGCTCGCCGCGTACCACAATATCAAAGCGGTAGGCGAGACAGTCCATGGGTTTGCTGTGGGCCATGTCGAGCCGCCCAATCATGGTTTCCACGGCGTCAGGATCTTTCAATGTGTGGACGATGGGACACAGCGGAATCAGTGGGTCACCCTCAAAGTACATCTGGGTAATCAACCGGGTGGAGATCGCAGGCCCTGTGACCGACACATGGATATGCGCAGGCCGCCAGCTATTCATATCATTCGGCCAAGGGTAGGGGCCGGGTTTGATGGTGCGGAACCGATAAATACCCTGTTCATCGGTCAAGCAGCGCCCTACCCCTCCAAAATGAGGATCCAGCGGTGCCAGATACTTATCGTTTTTATGGCGATAACGACCACCGGCATTGGCCTGCCACATTTCGACCAGCGTGTGGGGCACGGGCTTGCCAAACTGATCGACGACGCGACCAAACATCATGATCCGTTCGCCCTGGGGCAGCCCCTGACCGTGGCTAAAGTTCATCAGCAGGTCGTTATCGTGGGGACCCATGCGCAAGTGGCTAAAATCGGGGCCGGTCAGCTCGGAGACGGTAGGCTGCTGCATGCTCACCAGCGCTTGCTGGGGGGAGCGGGCAACGGAAGTCTTGTAACCCGGCGCGTAAGCGGGTGGATGCCAGCTGCGGTCGCGGGCCACAAAGCGTTTATTGTCGTGGGTCATCGCCTTTACCTCTTGTTTGAATCGATGTTTCTCATCGTCACTAGGCTACTCGCCCCAGCCCAGCTCTTTAGCGAGGGCAAAAGCGTGATTGGCTGCCGGCACGCCACCGTAAATCGCCACGTGCATCAACACCTGGCGCAGCTCGGCTTCTGTCAGCCCAATGCGTTTGGCAGTCTTCAAGTGCAGCGACAGCTCTTCACGGCCGAGAGCAGCGAGAATGCCGGTGGTAATCATACTGCGCTCGCGGCGGGTCAAGTCCTCGTTGCTCCACAGCTCTCCCCAGGCAAAGCGGGTAATCATTTGCTGGAAAGGCGTATCGAGGCTATTGGCGTTGGCGGTAGAGCGCGCTACATGCTCTTCTCCCAATACCTGTTTGCGGGTTTCCAGCCCCGTGGCGTATGCCACGCCCTGGTTCGCCACATCGCCCAGGTCCGTAGCCAGCAGAGCAAGAAGCTTTTGCGCGAACAGCACTGGGGCCTCTACCGAGGGCACGTGGCCAACGCCGTCCAGAATCTCCAAAGGCGCGCCATCGAGTTCCGTGGCCAGCGCTTTTAGTGTCGCAGGCGGGGTGGCCATGTCTTCACTGCCACCCAATAGCTGTACCTTGACCTTTTGCCCCGAGAGCTTGCCGGTGAAGGTATCACGCCCCAGCATCTCGCAAAGCTGGGCGTAGGACTCGTCGTCGCCACGCCCCATCTGGGTACACCAGCCTGCTTTAAGTGCGGGGCTTGCCTCGAACGCTGCCGGGGCGAACCAGCGCGGCACGATCTCTTGAGACATCGCCGCCAGGCCTTCCTGACGAACGCGCTCGGCCCGCGTATTCCATAAATCAGGATGACCAATCACTGCGCCAGTATTGGTCAGGGTGGCCGTCAATAATCGCTCGGCATGCGCGGCGATCAACTGCTGGCCCACCACACCCCCAATCGAGGTACCCACGAAGTGAAAACGCTGAGCACCCGCCAGCGCAGCCAAGGCCAGCACCTCGTCGGCCAGCGCTGCCGGTGTCACCTGGCGGCCGCTCACCGCCTGGCTGGCACCGTGGCCAGGCAGATCCCAGGTCAGTACGCGGTAGCGGGGCAGCAGCGCGGGGATTACGTCATCCCATACGGCCTGGCTCATGCCCAGCGGGTGCGCCAGCACGATCAGCGGGTTCACTTCTGACCCCATCAGGCGATAGGCGACGCTGCGGCCATTGAGGGTATGAAAAGCCATGCTTGCCTCCGTTAAACGCGTTCGATCAGCGTCGCAATGCCCTGCCCCACGCCGACACACATGGTGCACAGCGCATAACGCTTGCCACTGTTTTGCAGTTCGTGGGCCGCCGTCAGCAGCAGCCGCGCGCCCGACATCCCCAGCGGGTGCCCCAAAGCGATGGCACCGCCGTTCGGGTTGACGCGTGGGTCATCGTCGGCCAGCCCCAGGTCGCGCATACAGGCCAAGGCCTGGGCAGCAAAGGCCTCGTTGAATTCGAACACATCGATATCGTCCATGGCGATCCCCGTGCGCTCGAGCAACTTCTGCACGGCGGGCACCGGACCGTAACCCATGATGCGCGGTTCGACACCGGCGGTGGCCATGCCGATGATTTTGGCCATCGGGGTCAGGCCATGGCGTTTGACCGCGGCTTCGCTGGCCACCAGCATGGCCGCCGCTCCGTCGTTGACGCCCGAGGCGTTGCCCGCCGTGACGCTGCCCCCATCACGGAAAGGCGTCGGCAGGCCCGCAAGCTTCTCCAGCGTGGTTTCCCGCAGGTGTTCGTCCTGGTCGAAAAGCAGCGCTGCCTGCTTGCGACGCGGAATCTCGATGGCAGTGATCTCCTGGGCAAAGCGACCGGCCTTTTGGGCCGCGGCGGCTTTTTGCTGGGAGCGCAGCGCAAAGGCGTCCTGGTCTTCCCGGGAGATGTTGAACTGCTCCGCGACGTTTTCGGCGGTTTCCGGCATGGAGTCCACCCCATAGGCCTTCTTCATCGCAGGATTGATAAAGCGCCAGCCGATGGTGGTGTCTTCGATGGTCTGGCTGCGGGCAAAGGCACTGTCGGCCTTGCCCATGACGTAGGGCGCCCGAGACATGGACTCCACACCGCCCGCCAACGCCAGCTCCATTTCGCCCGCCTTGATGGCACGGAAAGCGGTGCCCACGGCATCCATCCCCGAACCACACAGGCGGTTCATGGTCGTGCCGGGAACCGAGGTGGGCATGCCCGCCAGCAGCGACGCCATGCGCGCCACGTTGCGGTTGTCTTCTCCCGCCTGGTTGGCGCAGCCCATAAAGACTTCTTCGATGGCCGCCGGGTCCAGGTTCGGCGCGTCAGCCAGTACTGCCTTGAAAATCGCGGCGGCAAAGTCGTCGGGACGCACGCTGGCCAGGGTGCCGCCAAAGCGACCAATGGCGGTGCGACGGGGATGACAAAGATAAACGTCACTCATGGCAAACTCCTCATGCGCCCGCGTGGGCCCGCTCGGTGCGCGCTTTCAGCTCACGCAAGATGGTTAATTCGTGTTCGCTGGGCTCCGGTGTGCTCTCGAGCTGTTCGGCAAAGCGAATCTCCCAGCCGGTGGCCTCAATCACATCGTCACGGCTCACGCCCGGATGCAGCGATACTACCACCAACTCTTTGGTGTCCGGGTCGGGCTTCATCACGCACAGGTCGGTGATCACACGGGTGGGGCCCTTGCCGATATTGGGCACGTTATCGCGCCCCTTGCCATCACGGCCAAACCCGAGCGTCGTTACAAAATCCACGCGCTCTACGAAGGCACGCCGAGAGTGCTTGAGAGTGATGAACACCTCGCCCGCGTTGGTGGCAATTTCCGGGGCACCACCGCCGCCCGGCAGGCGCACTTTGGGCTCACGATAATCACCAATCAAGGTGGTGTTCAGGTTGCAGTAGCGGTCGATTTGCGCGGTGCCCAGAAAGCCCACGTCGATCTTGCCGCCCTGCAGCCAGTAGCGAAACATCTCAGGCACGGCCACGGTGGTCAGCGCCGTCTCGGCCAGCTCACCATCCCCAATGGAGAGAGGCAGCACATCGGGTTTGGTTTGCAGGGTGCCGGATTCGTAGATCAGGACCACTTCCGGGGCATGGGTCAGGCGCGCCAGATTGGCCGCTTCCGAGGGGAGCCCAATGCCCACAAAACAGGTCATGCCATTTTCCAGCGCCCGCGCGGCGGTCACCGACATCATTTCAGAAGAGGTATATTCCAGACTCATCAGGCTTGGCCTCCTACGGGATTGCTGGCAGTGCGGTACACGTTGTCGTCGAGCCACTGGGTGAAGGTATCCCGGTCACGGGCAATGGCATCCCACTCTTTATAGAAACGGTTACTGCGCCCGTAGTAGCCGTGAGTATAAGAGGGCAACGCCCCTTTTTCGGCGACGGCAATCGCGCTGATCGCCCAACTGGGGATCACACAGGCATTCGGGTGGGCGTTCAGGTCATCAACGATCTCTTCCACCGTGACGATGCTCTGCCTGGCCGCCAACACGGCTTCTTTCTGCACGCCGACGATTCCTTCCACCAGTACATTCCCCTGCCGGTCGGCCCGCTGCGCGTGGATGATGGAAACATCGGGGCGCACGGAGGGCACGGCGGCCAAGCGCTCGCCGGTAAAGGGGCATTCGATGAACTTGATCTGCTCATTGACGCTGGGTAGCTCGCTCCCCACGTAGCCACGCAGCACGGCCAGCGGCAGGCCAGCGGCCCCTGCTTCGAAGGCACAGGCCATGGCGGCGTGGCTATGCTCCAGAATCTCGACCTTATGCGGCCAGCCTTTCTCAACGGCATCGCGCAGGCGATGCAAGGAACCCACGCCCGGATTACCGCCCCAGGAAAAGATCACTTTCCTGGCGCAACCCGCCCCGATCAGCTGGTCGTAGATGATATCTGGGGTCATCCGAATCAGCGTCAGGTCGCGCTTTTTCTGGCGGATCACTTCGTGACCTGCCGCAAAAGGAATCAAATGGGTAAACCCTTCCATGGCCACGGTAGCGCCGTCCTGGACGTAGCGCGCTACCGCGTCATGCAAGCTGAGAAACTCGGCCATTGTTGGTTGCCTCTTCACTGGACGTTGGCGTACTTATTCGTATTGGCGTACTAACTCGTTATGTTCGTTAAACGAACATAGATTCTCTATACGAACAAGTTACTGTCGAACGATAATGGGGTCAAATGGCTTCTTCACTGAATGCCTCGCGGGCATGATGAAAGGCATTCTCGAAAACCCAACAAAAATATTAAATAACAACAACTTACAGTTTTAAAAGCCAATTTTTTGCGCGTATCACCTGCTCCTCGCTGCTACCAAGGTATAAAGCGGGGTCACACACCCGGCTCAGCTCTTCAGGCGTTAGTTGACGGTTAACGTCAGGATATTCGAGCAGGACTTCCGCGTAGGGTCGCGCCTGAAGACGGGAGGTTTCTGCCGCTTCAGCACTCAAGGCCTTCGCGCGCTCAGGCCCGAGGCAGGCCGTCAGTAACTTCGCCACGGGCTCTGCCATGATGCCGCCGCCCGTCGCCCGCAAGTTGCGCTGCATGCGCTCTGGATACACTTCCAGCCCTTCGAGCAACACCACCAGCTGCTCCAGCGCACCTTCCGTGAGCAGCGCGCTTTCGATGAGCGGCGCCCATTCGGCATGCCACTCCCCCAGCCCCCTCTCCAAAGGATGGGCGGCAGCATTCAACAGCACCGAGGCGTGACCATGTACCTGGCGTGCAGCCCCGCGGATCAAGGCACTGCGTACGGGGTTGCGTTTATGGGGCATGGAAGAGGACTCCCCCATGCCGGGGGCAGAGGGCTCAGCGACTTCGCCCACTTCTGTCTGGGTCAGCAGGGAGACGTCCAGCGCTACCTTTTCTGCAGCGCCGACCACGGCATCCAGGGCCGTACCAAGCGCGTGAACAGGGTAACGATCGGTATGCCAAGACAGCGTTGGAGCTGCCAAACCGAGATGCGTTGCCAACGCATCCATCCACCCAAGGCCCTGAGCATCCCAGCCGGAGTGCACTCCCACGGCACCCCCAAACTGCACAGGAAGCTCGATGGCACCCAAACGACGCCGGGACCGCTCCAGGCCGACGGCCCAATGCGCGACTTTTACCCCAAAGGTCATGGGCAGTGCCTGCTGCATTAACGTTCGACCGACCATTGGCGTTTTTGCATGGGCCTCCATCAGCGCCAGCGCCGCTGCACGGCACCGCAGCAGTAGCGTATCCATGGCCGCTAGCCGAGGCTTCAGCAGGAGCATGATGGCTGAATCGACCACATCCTGACTCGTGGCGCCGACATGCCAGTAACGCTTCAGGTCATCGGATAAACGCTTTCGCCCCTGCTTGACGAAAGGTATCGCCGCATTGCCGCCGCTCGCGATACCTGCAGCCAGCTCATCCATATCAAACGTCGCGTTTGCTAACGCCTCGCGCATTTTCTGGCTCACCCCGGGCGGAATGGCGCCGCTCTCCTCTTGCACCCTGGCTAACGTAAGCTCAAAGGCCAACATGGCCTGTAACATGGCCGAGTCATCGCAGGCACAGAGGCCGTGCTGGCTCATAAACGGATGCTTTAGAAATGCGGAAGGCATATCAACCTCGCTGTTTGAAACGGTAGGTAGCGCGCAATAAACAAACGTACAATTGTTCGCAATTCGAACGCCATGCTAAATTGGTCTGATAAGTAGGGCAATGCTCATTCTTTCACTGACCGCCAATCCGAGATCTTATGCTCGCCATTCTTGCGATTACCACGCCCATATTTTTACTCATCAGTGCTGGTTATATCGCCCGCTGGAGCGGGGTGATTGAGCGCGAGCAGATGCAGGGGGTCGCCATTTTCGTGCTCTACTGTGCCCTACCTGCCCTGATCATCAGAGCGTTGACCCAGCACCCGCTGGAAGAGATTTTTCAGCTCAATTATCTGATCGCTTACGGAATAGGCTCTTTGCTGATCTTTGGCGGTGCGCTACTGCTCACCTGGCGGTATCAGCACCAACCACCTCATGTCAGCTCGATACAAGCACTCGGCATGGCCGCGGCCAATAGCGGCTTTGTTGGCTACCCCGTGGCGGCGATGGTCATCGGGTCACCCGCGGCGGTGCTGCTGGCGCTGAACATGATCATCGAGACACTGCTGATCATCCCCATGGCGATCATTCTCGCAGAGATGACGACACAACAAGGGAGCAGTGCATGGAAAACCGTCACGAAGACCGTATCGAGCCTCGCTAAAAATCCCGTACTCGTCGGCTTGTGTGTGGGTATTTTGCTGGCGGCGACCGGTGTCACCATCCCCTTGCCCCTGAGGAAAGCCATTGACATGCTGGCCAATGCAGCTGGCCCGGCCGCCCTGTTTGTCATCGGCGGCACTCTTTTTGGCCTGCAGATCAAAGGCATGGCGCGCGATGTGAGCCAGATCGTGATGGGCAAACTCATCCTGCACCCCTTGGCCATCCTTATCGTCTTTTTGCTGGTACCCGGCATCGAGCCTATCTATCTCGTAGGGGCACTGCTGTTCTCGGCGGCCCCGATGATCAGTATCTACCCACTGCTAGGGCAACGCTATGGCCTGGGGGGTGTCAGCGCGGCGGCCATGCTGGTAGCCACGGTGGCCTCCTTTTTTACCCTTAGCCTCATTCTCTGGCTGGTCAGCCTTACCCAATGGCTGGCTTTTTGATAGCGCCAATGATGTGCGCTTCGTGACGGTTAGAGCCGCCCTTATAGGAAGCGGCTCGTCATCAGGCGCGATATGGCTCCCGCGAGTGTTACTGATCGGCAGCTTTCATCACCGCGTCCAGGGCCGCCTGGTAGCCTTGAGTGCCCAGCCCGGCGATCACACCATCGGCCCGCAGTGAGACATAGGAGTGGTGGCGAAAGCGCTCACGCTTGTGCACATTGGAAATGTGCACTTCAATCACCGTGCCCTCGAAGGCATTCAGAGCATCCAGGATAGCCACAGAGGTATGGGTGTAAGCGGCAGGATTGATAATGATCGCCTGGGTGCCATCGAGCCGTGCAGCGTGGATGGCATCGATCAGGGCGCCCTCGTGGTTGCTCTGCAGGCAGTTCAGCGTCCATCCCGCCATGACCGCTTTTTCACGCAGCGCGTTATTGACGTCTTCCAGCGTCTCGTAGCCGTAGATTTCCGGCTGCCGGGTGCCCAGCAAATTCAGGTTGGGCCCATGCAGGACAAGCACTTTAGCCTGGCTCATGCATCATTCTCCTTCAGCAGTTGGCGGCGATAGTGGGCAAATAGCGTGGCCGATTGCTGTGCTGCTGCCTCGCGTTTAGCGTCATCTTCACAAAAAAACTTGAAGGCGTCGACGCCTTGAAAGACGAACAGGCTAACACCGCTCACCACCGCAGCACCGACCTGCTTCGCCGCCGCAACAAACTCGGTGACGGCGGGCACGTACACCGCGTCAAAGATCCAATGGCGTGCCTCTACCAACTCGGCGGGCAGCTTGCGCAATTCTTTATTGAGACGGTGGGGGCACCCCCTGATAAAGCCACTGGTTTGGGGCAGCTGCTGGTCAGACAAGGCCATGCGGCAAAGCGCACGGTCATGATTGGCGACTCTTACAATGACTACCGCGCGGCTCGCTCCAACGGCACGCGATTCATTGGCGTCGCTGCAGAGCCCCACCCATCCCCTTTCCCTGCCGATACCGTGGTCATCAATGACCTGCGTCAACTGGAAGAGGCGCTGCTGAGCCTGGAATAATTGTTCGGCATTCGAACAATATGCTACATTGTTGCCTGACCAAGCATCCACCAATGAGAATGCAACATGGCAGATATTCTACAGGCAGATGCCCTGCAGCCTGATGACAGAGACTTTGTTACCGCCTTGGCCAGCGGCCTGGAAGTCATCATGGCGTTTGACGATTCACACCCCAGAATGACCCTCAGCGAAGTGGCTGCGCGTACCGGCATGAACCGCGCAAAAGCACGTCGATTTTTGCTGACGCTACATGCGCTGGGATACGTTAGAAAACAGCAGCGTTACTTTGAGCTGTCTCCCAAAGTATTACAGCTCGGTTACTCTTTTCTCTCTGCCAACAATTATCGCAGTGTGATCCAGCAGTATCTGGAGGATATTACTGCGCAGTGCGGGGAATCGTCATCACTAGGCATTCTGGATGGCGATGAGGTGATTTATGTCGCACGCTCCGCCGCCCCCCATCGGTTGATGTCTATTTCGCTCTCTGTGGGCACACGCCTGCCTGCGGCCCACACATCCATGGGCCGTGTGCTGCTTGCTCAGCTCTCTGAATCGGCACTGGATGCCTACTTATCGAGAATTGTACTCGAGCGCCATACTGAGAAAACGATTACCGATAAAGAGTACCTTAAAAAATGCATCAACAAGGTTCGTCAGCAAGGCTATGCCATCTCTGACCAGGAGCTGGACCCAGGCTTGAGGTCGTTGGCTGTCCCTGCATTTGATATGAATGGAAAGCTGCTGGGCGCCATCAATATCAGTACCAATGCGGCCAGGGTCGATATGGAGACGCTGCTTAAACACCACCTGCCGCTCCTGCAGGAAAAAGGGCGTTTGATCCGCTCGACGATCAGTGCCTAGCATTGAGCTTCAAGCTTCGTGAAGCAGTCGAGAAAAATGCGCGCACCGCCAGCTATCTTTAAAATATTTCATTCATTTTCATGAAGATAGCTGAGCAAAGCATATAACTGCTTGTGCTCAACTTTTGCACAAACATCGGCTAGCTTCTACATTGAGCACAGTATATGAACTAAGGATACACCTATCTCGTTAGCTCATGAGGAGCTAATCTTCACAATCAAGGAGAGATAACATGTTGAAATTTCTGGCAAGCACCGTCGGCATCATTTTCATGATTGGCCTACTGGTCGTCATAGGCCTATTGATGCTGATTTTCTAGGCTGAGTGCCATATTGCTCATTTTTAATGAATTGATGCCCTCCTAAACAAAGCACTGATATTTCAAACCATACTGTAAAGCAAAGGGTTGCCAAGAGGAGTAGGTATTCTGCAGACCTCTTGGCACACTTGAGTTTTTGTGGCCTGATTAAAACCATCGTGCCGCAATATGCTCATCCAAGACTCTTCTATAAGTTCTCTCCCCGCCTAACCTGCTCCACCCAACCACGCCAGCACGGCCTCTTTCGAGCGCTGTTCGCGTTCGGCATACAGCCCCAGCTCATCCTGCACCGGGGCGCCCAGGGCGGCTTCGAAGGCGTCGCGGTTTGCGTTACCGGCGTAAGCGCCGTTTTCACTGCCGCCCAGGTTGGATTGGAAAATACCGGCGGCACTGACGGGCAGAAAATCTTCATAGGTGATCGGCTGGGCCTCGACCCACCCCTGGGCCAGCAGCGATTCCAGGTCGGCGTGCTCGGCGCGGCCCTTGGCTGCCCGCCCGGCGTCGGTCAGGTGATAGTGGAAGTAGGCCAGCTGCTCGGTGCGAATCGCCTCGTGGTGGTCCGGAAACGCGGCGAACACGCGCTCCATGATGGCCTGATGGGCGTCATTATCCAGGCCAGCGGTCTGGGCACGCCCCTGGTTCAGCAGCTCATCATAAAGCGCCCGCCCTTTAGGGGTCAGCGCCATGCCGCGCTGCTCGATTTCGCCAAAGCGGGCGGTATGGGTGCCTTGATCGTCTCCGGCAAAGCGAATCGACTCTTCTAGCGCCTTAAAACTGGTTTGGCGCAGCAACATGGGGCACTCACGGCGGGGCGGCCCTTCGATCACCGCCTTGGGGTTCATGCCCATGCTCGGCATGCGACGCTGTGCTTCGTCGATATCCAGGGTTCTGGGCGTCAGGTGGTTGATGTGCGGCCCCTTGAAACACACCACATCGGCAATCAGGCGATGCTCGTCGTGCAGCGCCTGGTAGGTTTCCAGATCGACGGTCGCTTCCTGATGCCAGCGGAAGGTTTCCAGCGCCTCGCTGACGAACTGGTCGGCCTCTTCACTGTTCAACCCGCCCTGGGTTTCGTGGCGCTGAATGAGCGCCCGCACCGTTGGGGTAAAGATATCCCGCTGGGCCAGAATCTCCTCGGCGCGACGGCGCAGCGCCTCGCTCTCGATCAGCTCCAGGCGCAATAAAGAGGTAAAGACCCGGAAAGGGTTCAGCGCCAGGGCTTCGTCTTCGATGGGCCGAAACGCCGTAGAGTGCACCGGCACGCCCGCTTCCGAGAGGTCGTAATACCCCACCGGGTACATGCCCATGACCGCAAACAACCGGCGCAACATGGCAAGCTCGGCCTCGGTGCCCACCCGGATCGCCCCGTGGCGCTCAACGCTCAGCCGAGCCAGCTCGCCCTGCGCCTCCAGCCGGTGGCGCAGCGCGGGCTGCTGTTGAAGGGTTTCCTGGTTCACGCGCTCGACCAGTTCCAGCAGCGCACCGTACTGCGGCACTTCCGCTTGATACATGGCCGACATCGCTTTGGAGAAACGGTCGCGTATTGCATCAGTAGTGATAAAGGACATGTTGTGGCTCTCTGGGGTCGATAAAGAACGGCAAGCGTCGCCAGCCTCATGGCCTCTTTATGACACGTGCTTGCGTTGCGTTCTATCAAACCGACTCGGGGAGCGAACCACAAACGAAAAAAAGCACTCAATGCATGCCAAAAAGGAATGCTTGAAGGCTTTTATAAAGAGCGGCTAGCACTGGGTACGCAACAGCATGGCGCCCAGGAGTGCCCTTTGGTAGGGTGGGATTCCTTACCGTCATTCCGTTGAGTGACGCTTGCCCAGGAGCGCCCGCGTTCACCATGCGCAATCTTCCTTCCATCACCGCCATGCAGTGCTTCGAGGCGGCCGCCCGTCACATGAGCTTCACCCGGGCCGCCGACGAGCTGAACCTGACCCAGAGCGCGGTCAGTAAACAAGTGGCACAGCTGGAAACTACCCTGGAGCACAAGCTGTTTCGCCGGGTACGCCGCAGCCTGCTGCTGACCCCCGAAGGGGCGATTTTTCTGAGCGATGTGCGCAAGGTGCTGACCCAGATCGAGATGTCCACCCAGGCCATCATGACGTACAGCGGCCACAGCGAAGTGCTCAACATCGCCACCCTGCCCAGCTTCGGCAGTCGCTGGCTGGCCAACAAGCTGCCCTCATTCATGGCGGCGCATCCTGGTATCAGCCTGGCGTTTCATGACCGCGTCGAGGATTTCGACCTGGAGCAGGAGAACATCGACATTGCCCTCTTGTATGGGCACGGCAGCTGGCCCAACCTGGCCTGCCACAAGCTGGCCGACGACCTCATGGTCGCCGTCGCCTCCCCAGCCTGGCTGGCCCAGCACCCGATTCATTCACTCGACGATTTGACCCAGCGCCCACTGCTACACCTTTCGACCCGCCCGGATGCCTGGCACCACTGGTTTGCCAGCCAGCACGTCATGACCGAGCGCAGCTACCACGGCACCCGTTTCGAAACCTTCCCCATGCTGGTCAGGACCGCCATGGCAGGCGGCGGCGTGGCACTGGTGCCCCACTTCACCGTGGATGAAGAGCTGGAGAGCCAACGGCTCGCCCTGGCATGGCCATACCAACTGCTCAGCCGCAACGCCTACTACCTCGTCTACCCCGAACACCTAGGAGAACTCGCCAAGGTGCGCCGCTTTGTTGAGCATGTGGTGCCGTTTGGGGAGGGATAGGCTTTGATGAGGCTGGGCAGATGTATGGAGAACAGCCTCCAGCCCGCCCCAAAATAGCCTTAACAGCACAACCCCTTACTACAAGGAACTGCGTAACATCAGGGCAGCCACCAGCTCCCGCGCGAAGCGTTGCGCAGCAGGCAGCGCGCCAAAACTCCATACCGGCGGTAAACGCAATAGCGTGGCGTTTTTAACGCTGGGTAAGTGCTGCCATAAACCACTTTTTGCCAGTGATGCTTCGACCCCGGCGGGCAGCGGCTCGACCACGACCAGCGTGGCCTCGGGGTAGTCGTAGAGCGCTTCGATCCCCACCAGTGAAAATCCCCAGGCGTTAGTGGGCCGATCCCAGGCATTGGCCAAGTCGATCTGCTCCAGCACGGCGTGATAGAGGCTGTTGTCGCCAAACACCCTGACATGACGGGCATCCATGAATTGCACTATCAGTAGCGGCGGCGTATCGGGGCGCTGTTGGCGAAGTGTTGCCAGCAGCGCCTGCGTTTCGTTGATGAGCTGCGCGGCCTGCTCTCGGCGGTCGGTCAACTCCCCCAGCTGGCGGGTGAGTGTGTGTATCTCTTGCCAGGTATGGGTGCCGGGGGAATAGGGGTAAAACGACGTGACCGGGGCCACTCGTTCCAGCCGCTCCGTCAAACCGGCGAACATCGGTGAAATGAACGTATGCGCCGGGGGCGACTGGGCCATGAGTTCGAGGTTGGGCTGCGACCGCAGGCCCAGGTCTGCAACGCCATCGGGAATTCCTGGCTCCCCTACCCACTCATGGTAGCCCTTGTGTTGAGCGGTACCGCTCAGCGGCGCGTCGATGGCCAGCAGCGTTTCGGCAATGGTCCAGTTGAGGGTGGCCCACTGCGCGTGGGCACTCGACAAGGGCAGCCAGCAAGCGGCCATCAAACAGCAGCGAGCCAGGAAAGAAAGCATCGACCGGTGGCACATGGCAGCGAGAGCATCAGAAAAGAGAGACCACATTTAGACGTCAATAGGCACTTTTTGCAAGGCATCACGAAAAAATCACACCCGCATATGCTAATGCCTCTCATTTTGTTTATCATATAGATCCACATCGGGCAGGTGGCCGTGGCGCCAACGCCAGGCGCTGCCGTACACAAAACTGGATCGATACCATGCCTCTCGGGAACACCTCCAACACAGCGGCCCAGCGCCGCAAAGCACGGCTGTTGCGCGCGATGACACTGCTCGCAATGGGCATGACGCCCGTGGCCACCTGGGCACAAACGAGTGCCGACACCCAATCCCTGGATACCGTCACCGTCACGGGCACCATCCCCACCTACGGCGATACGCCGCCGCCAGCCTTCGCCGGTGGCCAAATCGCGGCAGGGGGCCGCGTGGGCCTGATCGGTGAAAGGGACGCGATGGACGTGCCTTTCAACGTCATCAGCTATACAAGTGAGCTGATGGAGAACCAGCAATCCCAGACGCTGGGCGATACGCTGCAAAACGATGCCTCGGTATCGGTAGGGCTGGGCTTTGGCATCTACGGCGAAGCGTACAAGGTGCGCGGCTTCAACCTGACCGGTGACGACGTGGCCTATGGCGGCCTCTACGGTGTCCTGCCACGGCAGATTATCAACAGCGACCTGGCCGAGCGCGTCGAAGTCTTCAAAGGCGCCAGTGCCTTTACCTCGGGCATTCCCATCGGCGGGAACGGCGGCATTGGCGGCACCGTCAACATCGAGCCCAAGCGTGCAGGAAATGACCCGATGCTCAACCTCTCCAGTGGCTATCGCTCCGATGGCTACGGCGAAGTGGGCGTCGATGCCAGCCAGCGTTATGGTGAACAACAGCAATGGGGCGCGCGGGTAAGCGCCACGCGCGGCCGGGGTGACACCGCCATCGATGACGAAAACCAGCGCGATACCTCCGCCGTCGTGGGGCTCGACTACCGTGGCGAACAGGGCCGGATACTGCTCGATGTCGGCCATCAAAAGCTCACCCTGGATAATGGCCGTTCAAGCGTCAACACCGGCGTGGCCACCCAGGTGCCCGCTGCGCCGGACGCCTCCTTGAACTACACCCCCTCGTTCGGTGGAACCGCACTGGAAACCAATTTCGGCATGGTCCGGGGCGAATATGACCTCACCGACTCCTGGACCGCGTTCGCGGCCCTAGGCGGTAATCGCACGCTCGAAGGCATCGTGTCGGCCACTCCGCGCCTGACCGATGACGCGGGCAACGCCAGCGTCAACGACTTCGAAACCAGCAACCACATCGACAACATCGCCAGCCAGGCAGGGTTCCGTGGCTACGTGCTGACCGGCCCGGTCAGCCACGACATCACCGTTGGCTACTCCAGCGCCTATCGCAAGTTCGACACCGACTGGAGCTTCCTCGCGGCAGGCACCACCAACATCTATAACCCGGTCGATTTATCCCGCCCGGAAGGCACGCCGTTCGTGGGGGGGAGCGTGACGCGCACCCGCTCCCAAGGGGTCACGCTGAGCGATACGCTGGGCTTCATCGATGACCGGCTGCTGCTGACACTGGGCGCACGCTATCAGGAACTCGACATCGACGAGCGCCCCAATGCCGATAGCAGCAACCGCTATGCCGACCGTCGGGTCACTCCCGCCGTGGGCGCGGTGTTCAAGACCACGGAGAATGTCTCGCTCTACGCCAACTACGTCGAAGCCTTGCAGGATGGCGGCACGGTCACCGATACCACTGCGATGAACTTTGGCCAGCACCTGGGCATTGCCCGCGCCGAGCAGCACGAAGTGGGCGCCAAGTTCGACTACGGCAACCTGGGTGGAGGCATCAGCCTGTTCCAGATCGAGCTGCCCTCGGCTGCAGTCGTCGATGGCGTCGGCAACCTGGATAACGAGCAGCGCAATCGCGGCCTGGAACTAAGCCTTTACGGCGAGCCGACCCCCGGAGTACGCCTGTTCAGCAGCGCGACCTGGATAGACGCCAAACTCACCAAAACCCAGGATGGCAACGAAGGAAACGACGCCACGGGCGTGCCTGAGTACCGATTTGTATTCGGTGGCGAATGGGACACGCCCTTCATCGAACGCCTCACGGCCACGGGTCGCGTCCTGCACACGGGCTCCCAGTACGCCGATGTCGCCAACGACCTGCAGCTGGACTCCTGGACACGCCTCGATCTCGGCCTGCGCTACACCACCCCGCTGGGTGGCGCTGACTGGGTATGGCGCGCGGGCATCGACAACGTGACCGACGAAAACTACTGGTCCGGCGCCTCGACCTCCTTTGCGAACTACCTGGTCCAAGGCGAACCGCGCACCTTCAAGCTGTCGGCGACGGTCGAGTTTTAAGGAACAGCTGAACAATTCGTCGCTGAGCAGCTGATGCACTCAGTGCGGTCAAATCAACGAAGCAGCGGTCATTTTCTGCCCCGTTCGACCACTGGTTTCCCCTGCCAGCTGAATTATCCGGCTGGCAGGGCAGACTCAAGGCGCACTGGCCCCGTCAACTCGCCCCTAGCATCGTGTCGCCAGCACTAGGTTTTGTACGAAAAGTCATATCTGCTAAATTTGCCTATGCGATAGCTGCATAGGAGAACCGTCATGGTCGAACGTTATGAAGTCTCTGATAACGGCTGGG